>JAHCKB010000073.1 GCA_026125985.1 Bradyrhizobium sp. | reverse complement strand
TTTCCTGACATGACCTCGCTCGACAGCTTCAAATGCCGCAAGACCCTCAAGGTCGGTGGCAAGACCTACGTCTATTACAGCCTGCCGACGGCCGAGAAGAACGGCCTTAAGGGGATCTCCAAGCTGCCCTATTCGATGAAGGTGCTGCTGGAAAACCTGCTGCGCAACGAGGACGGCCGCTCGGTCACGAAGGACGACATCGTCGCGGTCGCCAAATGGCTGCGCAAGAAGACGCTCGAGCACGAGATCGCCTTCCGCCCGGCGCGCGTGCTGATGCAGGATTTCACCGGCGTTCCGGCGGTGGTCGACCTCGCCGCCATGCGCAACGCCATGAAGAAGCTCGGCGGCGACGCCGAGAAGATCAACCCGCTGGTGCCGGTCGATCTCGTCATCGACCACTCGGTGATCGTCAACTTCTTCGGTGACAACAAGGCGTTCGGCAAGAACGTCCAGGAAGAATACAAGCAGAACCAGGAACGCTACGAATTCCTGAAGTGGGGCCAGAAGGCGTTCTCGAATTTCTCCGTGGTGCCGCCCGGCACCGGCATCTGCCACCAGGTCAATCTCGAATATCTGGCCCAGACGGTCTGGACCAAGAAGGAGAAGATGACGGTCGGCAAGAAGACCGGCACGTTCGAAGTCGCCTATCCGGACTCGCTGGTCGGTACCGACTCGCACACCACGATGGTCAACGGCCTTGCCGTGCTCGGCTGGGGCGTCGGCGGCATCGAGGCGGAAGCCTGCATGCTCGGTCAGCCGCTGTCGATGCTGCTGCCGGAAGTGGTCGGCTTCAAGCTCAAGGGCCAGCTCAAGGAAGGCGTCACCGCCACCGACCTCGTGCTCACGGTCACGCAGATGCTGCGCAAGCAGGGCGTAGTCGGCAAGTTCGTCGAATTCTTCGGCCCCGGCCTCGACCATCTCTCGGTCGCCGACAAGGCCACCATCGGCAACATGGCGCCCGAATATGGCGCGACCTGCGGCTTCTTCCCGGTCGACGCCGCCACCATCGACTATCTCAAGACGTCCGGCCGCAAGGCGGATCGTGTTGCGCTGGTCTCGGCCTATGCCAAGGCGCAGGGCCTGTTCCGCACCAACAAGTCGGCCGATCCCGTCTTCACCACCACGCTGACTCTCGATCTCGGCGACGTCGTGCCGTCGATGGCCGGGCCGAAGCGTCCTGAAGGCCGCGTAGCGCTGCCTGGCGTCTCCACCGGTTTCGCGGCCGCGCTGGCCAGCGAATACAAGAAGCCTGACGAGGCCGACAAGCGCTACCCCGTGGAAGGGCGCGATTTCGATCTCCGCCATGGCGATGTGGTGATCGCCGCTATCACCTCCTGCACCAACACCTCCAATCCGAGCGTGCTGATCGGCGCTGGCCTGCTGGCGCGCAATGCCGCCGCCAAGGGCCTGAAAGCCAAGCCGTGGGTGAAGACCTCGCTCGCTCCGGGCAGCCAAGTGGTTGCGGAATATCTCGCCAATTCCGGCCTGCAGAAGGATCTCGACAAGGTCGGCTTCAACCTGGTCGGCTTCGGCTGCACCACCTGCATCGGCAATTCCGGTCCGCTACCGGAGGAGATTTCCAAGTCGATCAACGACAACGGCATCGTGGCCGCCGCCGTGCTCTCGGGTAACCGCAATTTCGAGGGTCGTGTGTCGCCCGACGTGCAGGCGAATTATCTCGCTTCGCCGCCGCTGGTCGTGGCTTACGCCCTCGCCGGCACCGTGACGAGGGATCTTGCGGTCGAGCCGATCGGCACCGGCAAGGACGGCAAGCTGGTGTACCTGAAGGACATCTGGCCGACGACCAAGGAAATCAACGCCTTCATGAAGAAGTTCGTGACGGCCTCGATCTTCAAGAAGCGTTATGCCGACGTGTTCAAGGGCGATACCAACTGGCGCAAGATCAAGACCACCGCCAGCGAGACCTATCGCTGGAACATGAGTTCGACCTACGTGCAGAACCCGCCCTATTTCGAGGGCATGAAGATGCAGCCGGAGCCGATCACCGACATCGTCGACGCGCGGATCCTCGCCATGTTCGGCGACAAGATCACCACCGACCACATCTCGCCGGCCGGTTCGATCAAGCTGACGTCGCCTGCCGGCAAGTTCCTCAGCGAGCATCAGGTGCGTCCGGCCGATTTCAACCAGTACGGCACGCGGCGCGGCAATCATGAGGTCATGATGCGCGGCACCTTCGCCAACATCCGCATCAAGAACTTCATGCTCAAGGGCGCCGATGGCAACATCCCGGAAGGCGGCCTGACCAAGCACTGGCCCGATGGCGAGCAGATGTCGATCTACGACGCGGCGATGCGTTATCAGGAGGAAGGCGTGCCGCTGGTGGTGTTCGCCGGCGCCGAATACGGCAACGGCTCCTCGCGCGACTGGGCGGCCAAGGGCACCCGCCTGCTCGGCGTGCGTGCGGTGATCTGCCAGAGCTTCGAGCGCATCCACCGCTCCAACCTGGTCGGCATGGGTGTGCTGCCGCTGACCTTCGAAGACGGCGCCTCGTGGTCGTCGCTCGGGCTGAAGGGCGACGAGAAGGTCACGATCCGGGGGCTGCAGGGCGATCTCAAGCCGCGCCAGACGCTGACCGCGGAGATCACCTCCAGCGACGGCGCGAGACAGGAAGTGCCGCTGCTCTGCCGCATCGATACGCTGGACGAGCTCGAATACTACCGGAACGGCGGCATCCTGCACTATGTGCTGCGCAAACTCGCCGCCTGAGGCGGCTTTCCGGTCCGGGACTTTCGATCCAGGGCTTTATGACGGATGGCTCACTGCGAAGTGAGTGGCAGGCAAAAAGAAGGCGGCCTATCAAGGGCCGCCTTCGCTCGTTCCGGGGGCGCGAGTTGCCCGTGAAATTGCGGTAAGCATCCCCTGGCGATGCGGGAACACTGGACTCTTCGATGACGGCGTTAATGGCTTATCGTTCGATCTCGCGCTGGTCAGGTGCGCTCGGCGTTTGTGCGATCGTCGCTGTCATCCGTCCCGCTCACGCCGCCGAGCCGAAGGCCGTGGTGGAGTTGTTCACGTCGCAGGGTTGTTCGTCCTGTCCGCCGGCGGACCGAATTCTCGGCGAGCTCGCCAAGGATCCTTCGATAATCGCAATCAGCCTGCCGATCGATTACTGGGACTATCTGGGGTGGAAGGACACGCTCGCCGATTCCCGCTTCAGCGCACGCCAGAAAGCCTACTCGCATGTGCGTGGCGATCGCGACGTGTACACGCCGCAGATGGTCGTCAACGGTGCGGCGCATGTGATCGGCAGCGATCGTGCGCGCATCGAGGGCGCGATCAGGGATACCGGCAAGGCAGGCAAGGTGATGTCCGTGCCCGTGACGATGTCGCTGTCCGGCAAGCAGCTCACGGTGTCGGTGGCCGGCGGCAAGGAAGGTGCGCCCGTGCAGGGTGAGATCTGGCTGTGCTCGATTTCGAAGGCGGTGCCGATTTCGATCAGCCGTGGCGAAAATCGCGGACGGCAAGTCATCTACCACAATGTGGTGCGCAATCTTCTGAAGGTCGGCGACTTCAACGGCAATCCCGGAAGCTGGACCGTGCCGCTCGACAGCGTCGTGCGTGACGGTATCGACGCTGCGGCCGTTCTGGTTCAGGGCGGCAGAAGCAACAAGCCGGGGCCGATGCTGGGCGCAGCGTTCAAGTCGCTGCACTAACCAGCTGGCAATTTCAGTTCGAGTTCGGAAAAATCGCGGCGTCGCCGGTGGATGGGGGGCCGGCGGGAAAGTGCCGCGCGGCGCGTATCCAAAAAAGAAAAAGGACCAACTTCCGTTGGCCCAGTTTCGAGGTCGCATCCCAGGCGGGATCGACCCGGTGCGATAGACCCGATCCCGACGGCCCCGGGGGGCTGGGGGCTGAGGAATCCGGAACCGAAAGGACCGGGTCAACGCAGAATCACTTATCTCAAGTGGGCACGGCAGGCGGTTGGCGGAAGTGGGGCAGCAATAAGATGTGCCTAACGATCCCGTGACCCCCCGCTTCGTAGGGATTCGACGGATTCGTGGGACCCCGGAGGTATTTAGTGAGCGCCCCTTGCGGCCGACCGCAGTCGGCGCAATCATGTCTCCTGCATGACGGTCCCGAAAAAGGGGACACCGGTTTTCGGAACAGATCGTTATGGGGACGATCAGGAGGCGCTCCATGAGTACGATTTCGGAGAACACCGATCCAAGCGAGGTTCGCGCAGCGGCGCGGCCTGCCGCTGCGTTTCCGCCGCCCAACCGCGTTACCTTCAACCGCCTCGAACTCAATCGCATCCTCAATCTCTACGGCCGCATGGTCGCCGACGGCGAATGGCGCGACTATGCCATCGACTTCCTCAAGGACCGCGCCGTGTTCTCGGTGTTTCGACGATCGACCGAGGTGCCGCTCTATCGCATCGAGAAGGACCCGCGGCTCGCGCGCAAGCAGGGCATGTACAGCGTGATCTCCGCGACCGGCCTCATCCTGCGCCGCGGCCACGAACTCGATCGGGTGCTGCTGGTGATCGACCGCAAGCTGGCGGTGGTCTGACCTATGCCTGGTCGGCAGGCACCGTCGTAGCACCCTCGCCGAGCGCGCGCTGCATCATCACGGTGTCGAGCCAGCGGCCGAATTTGAGGCCGACATTCGGATGCGTCCCGATCATCTGGAATCCGCAGGCTGCATGCACGCCGACCGATCCGGCATTGGCGGAATCGCCGATCACGGCGATCATTTGCCGATAGCCGCGACGCTCGCATTCCTCGATCAGCCGATGCAGCAGCCGCAGGCCGATGCCGCGACGGTGGATCGCGGGTCTGAGGTAGATCGAGTTTTCCACCGTGAAGCGATAGGCTGGCCGGGGCCGGTAGGCGCCGGCATAGGCATAGCCGGCCACTTCGCCGTCGAGGGTGGCGACGAGATAGGGGTAGCCGTCTTCCGTCAGCACGCCGAACCGGCGCGTCATTTCGGCCAGATCGGGCGGGGTCAGCTCGAACGTGGCCGTGCCATGAAGCACGGCGTATTCGTAGATTTCGGTGATGGCAGGAAGGTCGACTTCGGTCGTCGGCCTGATCTCAAGGGCGGGCATGGGGCAACAGTATTTTTGCCCGCTGCAAAAGAAAAGCCCCGGCGGTAAGGCCGGGGCTTCGATCCGTCTTGCCTGGTTCGCGTCAGTCGCGCTGGCCAAGCAACTGCAGCAGCAGCGTGAACAGGTTGATGAAGTTCAGGTAGAGCGAGAGTGCGCCGGAGATCGCCGCACGCTCGGCAATGTCGCCACCTTCCGCGGCATAGCCGTAGATGTAGTCGTTCTTCAGCCGCTGCGTATCCCAGGCGGTAAGGCCCGCGAACACCAGCACGCCGATCACCGACACGATGAACTGCAGCATCGAGCTCGCTAGGAACAGGTTGACCAGGCTGGCGATGATGATGCCGATCAGGCCCATGAACAGGAACGAGCCCATCCCGCTGATGTCACGCTTGGTGGTGTAGCCCCACAGGCTCAGCGCACCGAAGGTCGCCGCGGTGATGAAGAACACGCGCACGATCGAGGTGTGGGTGTACACCAGGAAAATCGACGACAGCGAGATACCCATCAGCGCCGCGAACGCCCAGAACAGCATCTGGGCGGTTGCGGGCCTCAGCCGGTTGATGCCGAACGAAATCGCGAACACCATGACCAGCGGCGCCAGGATGAACAGCCACTTCAGCGGGCTGACATACAGCGCGTAGCCGAACGGCGTCAGGAACTGCTTGCCGAACCGGGCGGCTGCGCCGGCCTGGTCGGGGGTTACGGCAGCCATATAAACGCCGAGCGCCGCAAGGCCGGTAATGGCAAGGCCAATGCTCATGTAGTTGTAGATGCGCAGCATATAGGCGCGCAGACCGGCGTCGACGGTCGCGGTATCAACGCGCCCGGCAGTCCGGCCGAAGGGAGATGCGTAGTTGCGGTCTAGGTCCGACATGGTCGAATTCCCGTTGGTTGGTACGGCAGGCCGCGAGTGCTTCGCGCCGCCGGGTGAAATCTAGTCCGGAAACTTGCCGCTTGCCGACACAAAACTCGCGTCACCAAGCAGTGTTTCCGTCTTGGCAGGTATGTGGGAAAGTAGCACATCGAAAGCAAGCTGCTATGCGCGGCTGAATGTCGCTCTGCAACGGCAGACCCGGCTTAAGTCCCGTTAACCCTGAAGTTGCAGGTCGGAACGGCAGGCCGCCGCTTTGCCCGCTTCATTTTGTCACAAATTCCGCAAGACCGAGGCCGGCTTCTGGTTCAGCGCCAACAATGTTCCGGCAAGCCCCAGCCCGACGGTAACGACCAGGGCGGCCGCCACCACCGCCGCGGCGCTGCCGGCCTGCCAGGCAAAGCTGAGGGTCATCAGCCGGGTCACGATCAGCCAGGCGGCCACCGAGCCTGCGATCACGCCGAAGACGGCGGTGGCAAAGCCAATCATCAGATATTCCAGCGCATAGGCGCCCAGCAACCGCGCCCGCGTCGCGCCGAGCGTCTTCAGGATAACCGCGTCGTAGACCCGATGGCGGTGGCCGGCGGCGAGCGCGCCGCCCAGCACCGTGATCGCCGAGATCAGAGTCACGGCGCTCGCCCCGCGAATGGCGAGCGCCAGATTGGAGACGACCGAACCAATGGTTTCCAGCGCTTCGCGAACCCGCACGCTCGTCACCATCGGAAAGGCGTTGGCCACCTGCCTGATGATCCTGGCATCGGAGGCGGGGTCCTGATGAGTTTCGGTCAGGGTGGCGACATGGGTGTGGGGCGCACCTTTGAAGGCATTGGGCGAGAATACCAGCACGAAGTTGATGCCGAGCCCCTGCCAGTCAATGTTCCGGAGATTGGATATCCTCGCCGGAATGTTGCGACCCAGCACGTTGACCACGATCTCGTCACCGATCTTGAGCCGGAGGCCGTCCGCGATCCTCTTTTCCATCGAAACCAGGATCGGCCCCCGGTAGTCGGCGCCCCACCATTCGCCTTCGACGACTTTGGATCCCCTCGGGATTTCGCCGGTATAGGTCAGGCCGCGATCGCTTTGCAGCACCCATTCGGTATCGTGCGACGGCTTCAGCTCCTCGGCCTTGACGCCACGCGCAGCGACGATGCGTCCGCGCAGCATCGGTACTTCCTCCACCGTCGAGTCCGCGGCGATCTGCTTCAGGAAGGCGCCGAACCGTTCGGACTCGGAGGAGGGGATGTCGATGAAGAAGAACGACGGCGCGCGCTCCGGCAGCGCGGCCAGAAACTGCCGGCGCAGATTTCCGTCGATCTGGGTGATGGTGACCAGCACGGCAAGCCCCAGACCCAGCGAAAGCACCACCGACGGCGTCAGCGCGCCGGGGCGGTAGATGTTGGAGATCGCAAGCCGCAACATGGTGATGCGGCTGCGCGGCAGGTTTCGGGCCAGCGCCATCAGGCCGGCGGCAATCGCCCGCAGCAGCACGAATACCGCGACGGAGGAGGCGACGAACACGGCGGCGATGCGCTTGTCGTAGGCGAGCCCGATCGCCACGGCGACCAGCGTCGCAATCACCGCCGCCATCAGCGCGATGTAACGCCATCGCGGCCGATGCCAGGCGCCCGCAACGATCTCGCGAAACAGAGCCGCGACCGGCACGTCGTGGACGCGGCCAAGCGGCCATAATCCGAAGGCGAGCGCCGTGAGCAGGCCGTAGACAAAGGACAGCAGCAGCTCGTCGAAATGCAGCGCCGGCTCCATGGGTATTGGCAACAGCTTTCCGAACAGGCCGGCGATTGCGAAGGGCATCGCGGCGCCGACGGCAAGCCCGATCGTCGAGCCGAGTGCGGCCAGTACGATCACCTGCGTGGCGTAGATGGTGAAGACGTCGCGTCCGGTGGCGCCGACCGCCTTGAAGGTGGCGATCACCTCGCGACGGCGGTCGATATGGCTTTTCACCGCGTTCGCCACGCCGACACCGCCGACCAGAAGTGCAGCAAGGCCGACCAGCGTCAGGAACTGGGTAAAGCGGTTGATGGTGCGCTCGAGCTGAGGCGAGGCGTTGGCGCGGCTGCGGATCTGCCAGCCGGCTTCCGGCGAAGCCTTGCGGGCATCCGCAATGAACGCTGCGGTCGAACGGTCGTCGGCCGCGTTGTCCGGCAGCTTGACCCGGTAGACCCAGCGCACGAGGCTGCCGGGCTGCAGCAGGCCGGTCGCGCGCAGACCCGCTTCGCTGGTGAGGAAGCGCGGGCCGAGCCCGATGTTGACGGCGAGCTTGTCCGGTTCGGCCTGGACCACGCTGCGCAACTGGAAGCTGGCGTTGCCGATCGTGACGTGGTCGCCCAGCTTGAGATCGAACCGTGCCAGCAGGGTCGGATCGACCGCCGCGCCGAAGGCACCGTCGCGTTCGGCAAAAAGTTCGGCGAGCGGCAATTTCGGTTCCAGCGTCAATTCGCCGAGCATGGGATAGGCGCTGTCGACCGCCTTCATTTCGACGAGCGCTAGCTTGCCGTCGGCTGCACGCGCCATCGCGCGCAGCGTGGCGGCGACGGAGAGACTGCCGCGCGAGCGCAGGAAGGCAACGTCGTCGGGCCTTGCCTCGCGCTGGATCATCGAGAAGGCGACGTCGCCGCCGAGCAGCGTCCGGCCTTCGCGGGCGAGTCCGTCACTGAGGCTCGCAGCGACGGAGCCGACGCCGGCAATCGCCATCACGCCAAGCGCAATGCAGGCGATGAAAACGTAGAAGCCGCGCAAGCCCCCGCGCAGTTCCCGCAGCGCGTAGCGGAACGCGAGCGAGGAGGTGCGCGCCTGATAGGCGGTTTCGTCGGCGAGGGTGCTCACGCGCCGTGCCCGTCGATGTGGCCCGAGCGCAGCCGCACCACGCGGTCGCAGCGCTGCGCAAGCGAAGTGTCGTGCGTCACCAGCACCAGCGTCATGCCGCGCTCGGCATGCTTGGAGAACAGGAGATCCACGATCTGCCTGCCCGTGGTCTCGTCGAGGTTGCCGGTCGGTTCATCGGCGACGAGGATGGCGGGGTCAGGCGCGAGCGCGCGCGCCAGCGCCACGCGCTGCTGCTCGCCGCCCGAAAGCTGTGTCGGATAGTGATGCAGGCGGTGGCCGAGTCCGACCGATTCCAGCTCTTGCGCGGCGCGCGTTGCCGCATCGGCGCTGCCGGCAAGTTCCAGCGGCACGGCGACGTTCTCCAATGCGGTCATGGTCGGAATCAGGTGGAACGACTGGAAAACGATGCCGACCTGGCGGCCGCGGAAGCGCGCCAATTCGTCCTCGCCGAGGGCATTGAACGAGGTGCCGTTCACCACCACCTCTCCGCTGTCAGGACGTTCCAGTCCCGCCATCACCATCAGGAGCGTGGATTTCCCTGATCCCGAGGGGCCGATCAGGCCAATCGCCTCCCCCGATCCGACGCGCAGGCTGATATCCTTCAGGATATGCACGCGCGCGGCGCCCGAGCCGAGCGAGAGATTGACGTTGTCGATGGCAATGGTGTCCGGCGCGGTGCCGGTCAGAGATGAGGGTTCGATGCGGCTGTCCATGGTTGGGTCATATGGCACTTCGGCCGGCAGGGTCGAGGGGCGCTTTGTGAACTTCGCGCACATCATCGTGTTGATTCTGGCATTCCTGATGACAGGCGCGGCCTCGGCGCAGACGTCGGCCGCCGCTTCGGCAAAGCCGGTCAAGATCGTCGCCTTCGGCGATTCGCTGACCGCCGGACTCGGCCTGCCGGCAGATCAGGCGTTTCCCGCCAAACTGCAAAAAGCTTTGAAATCCAAGGGTATAGAGGTCGACATCGTCAATGCCGGGGTGTCCGGCGATACCACCTCAGGGGGGCGGGACCGGCTCGACTGGTCGGTTGCTGAGGGAACCGAGGCTGTCATCCTCGAACTCGGCGCCAATGACGCGATGCGCGGCACCGATCCCAAGGTGACGCGCGCGGCGCTGGCCGACATCCTGAAGCGGCTGAAGGCGCGCAGGATTGCAGTGCTTCTTTGCGGCATGCTCGCGCCGCCGAACTACGGCGCGGACTATGCGGCCCGCTTCGATGCGATCTACCCGGAACTGGCGAAGGAATTCGGCGTGCCGCTCTATCCGTTCTTCCTCGAAGGCGTCGCGGCCGAGACAAGGCTCAACCAGAAGGACGGAATCCATCCGACGGCTGAAGGTGTCGATCTCATCGTGAAGAACATCTTGCCCACGGTTGAGGCACTTCTGGGTGCGATGGCTGGGCAGAGGAGCTAAAACGACACAACATCTCCGCAAGTTTCCGGGTCGTTAACGCGACCTGCTTCGCAGAGTCATACAAGTCGGGTAGAAATTGGTGATCGGTGATTCGCCGGTCTCTGATTTGGGACATGGACGCGGGTCCTCCGCTGATGTCCAAGCATCGGGAGTGATTGCGATGCCGCGTTTGTTCACTGGACTGGAAATTCCGGCCGAGATCGGCCAGACGCTTTCCAGTTTGCGGGGCGGTCTTCCGGGCGCCCGCTGGATCGATCCCGAAAATTATCACGTCACCTTGCGCTTCATCGGCGACATCGACGGCATGTACGCCAACGAGGTCGCCTCGATGCTGTTTCGCGTCAACCGCAAGCCGTTCGAGGTGCGCCTGCAGGGGCTGACGAGTTTCGGCGGCAAGAAACCGCGCGCGGTGGTCGCTGCCGTGGAGCCGAGCCGGCCGCTGATTGAGTTGCAGGCCGAGCATGAGCGGCTGATGCAGCGCCTGGGGCTCGACCCCGAAGGCCGCAAGTTCACGCCGCATGTCACGCTGGCGCGGCTGCACGATTCTTCCAGCCGGGACGTCGCCGACTATCTCTCGGTGCGCGGCTATTTCCCGAGCAAGAGCTTCCTGGCCTCGCGCTTCGTGCTGTTTTCCTCCCGCGCCTCGACGGGCGGCGGCCCGTATGTGGTCGAGGATTCCTACGCGCTGAGTGCGTGACACCTGGCCTGTCCCCCTTGCCGTATCCGCGGAGTGGAGAGGTGCATAGCGGCCGCCTCAATTGACGGCTTGCAATTTCCGGGCGCTTGAGGCGGAAAGGGGGCATGCTCAACAAGCCGCCCGCCAGCTTCCGCGCCCATTACGAAGCCCTCATCGCGTCTGGCGCGATCGAGGCCGACCCGGCGCAACAAGGCGCGGCGAGGGCTTTTGCGGCGCTGGAAGAACGGCTTTCCGGCTACAAGCCGATCAAGAAGCAGGGCCTGTTCGGCCGGTTGTTCGCCGACAAGGACGAACCGCCGCCGCGCGGTCTTTACATCCACGGCGAGGTCGGTCGCGGCAAGACCATGCTGATGGATCTGTTCTTTCAGCAGTCGCAGGTCTCGCACAAGCGCCGCGCGCATTTTCATGAGTTCATGGCCGAGGTGCACGAACGCATCTACGGCTACCGCCAGAATATCGCACGCGGCGAGATCGACGATGCCGACGTGATCGCCCTGACGGCGCACGCGATCTTCGACGAGGCATGGCTGCTCTGCTTCGACGAGTTCCACGTCACCGACATCGCCGACGCCATGATCCTCGGCCGGCTGTTCGCAAGGCTTTTCGGTCTAGGCACCGTGGTGGTGGCGACATCGAACGTGGCGCCCGACGATCTCTACAAGGGTGGGCTGAACCGGGCGCTGTTCCTGCCCTTCATCGCGCAGATCACCAACCATATGGACGTGATGCGGCTCGATGCGCGAACGGATTTCCGGCTGGAAAAACTTGCGGGCGCCAGGATGTGGCTGGCGCCGGCGGATGGCGAGGCAGGCATCGCGCTCGACAAGGCCTGGGCCAAGATGACCGGCAACGCGCCCTGCAGGCCGCGCGACATCGCCATCAAGGGCCGCAAGCTGCATGTTCCGTGCTCGGCCCATGGCGTGGCGCGTTTTTCGTTTTCCGACATCTGCGAGAAGCCGCTCGCCGCAAGCGACTATCTGCGGCTCGCGCACGACTACCACACCATCCTGATCGATCGCATTCCGGTCATGGACTACAGCGATCGTAACGCCGCCAAGCGCTTCATCTCGCTGATCGACACGCTCTACGACAATGGCGTGAAACTGATGGCTTCCGCCGCGGCCGAGCCGCCGGGTCTCTACGTTGCGACCGACGGCGTCGAGGCCAGCGAGTTCAAGCGCACGTCCTCGCGCCTGATCGAGATGAGTTCGGAGTCCTATCTGGCGCTGCCGCACGGGCGGAAGGATTCGTCCGCCAGCGGGTCCACGACAGGGCTGGTGGAAACCTGACCTGTCATTCCGGGGCGCGCGGAGCGCGAGCTTTGGGGCGCAATTGCGCCCCTGAGAATCCATACTCCCGATCGTGGTTAGGGATTCCGGGCCTGCGCCTTTCGGCGCATCCCGGAACGACATCCCTCTGGCATACCTGACCGAAATCAGGGCAGTGCTGCCAAAGGGGCATGGCGCGACTTGAACCGGTCCGGCGAAAGGGATAACCACCCTTCCCGAAAGCTCCTCTCCCTTCTTGCCTCACTCCTCTCAAAGGACAGATTTCCCATGGCGCGCGACAAGATTGCCTTGATTGGCTCCGGTCAAATCGGCGGTACGCTGGCTCACCTCATCGGCCTCAAAGAGCTCGGTGACGTCGTGATGTTCGATATCGCGGAGGGCATTCCTCAGGGCAAGTCGCTCGACATCGCACAGTCCTCGCCGGTCGACGGGTTCGACGCGCATATGGTCGGCGCCAATTCCTACGAGGCGCTCGACAACGCCAAGGTCTGCATCGTCACCGCAGGCGTGCCGCGCAAGCCCGGCATGAGCCGCGACGACCTTCTCTCCATCAACCTGAAGGTCATGGAGCAGGTCGGTGCCGGCATCAAGAAATACGCCCCGGATGCGTTCGTCATCTGCATCACCAACCCGCTGGATGCGATGGTCTGGGCGCTGCAGAAGGCCTCCGGCATGCCGCATAAGAAAGTGGTCGGCATGGCCGGCGTGCTGGATTCGGCGCGCTTCC
The DNA here is from genome assembly GCA_026125985.1 of Bradyrhizobium sp. Classification (GTDB taxonomy): domain Bacteria; phylum Pseudomonadota; class Alphaproteobacteria; order Rhizobiales; family Xanthobacteraceae; genus Bradyrhizobium. Next base: position 2,821 of record JAHCKB010000073.1, on the reverse strand, counting down.
GTTATTTCCTGGCCGATGAGTTCAACGTCTCGGTCGAAGACGTCACCGCCTTCGTGCTCGGCGGTCACGGCGACACCATGGTGCCGCTGGTGCGCTACTCCACCGTCGCCGGCATCCCGCTGCCCGACCTCGTCAAGATGGGCTGGACCTCCCAGGCGCGCATCGACGAGATCGTCGACCGCACCCGCAATGGCGGCGCCGAGATCGTCAACCTCCTGAAGACCGGCTCGGCCTATTACGCGCCTGCCGCGTCCGCGATCGCGATGGCCGAGAGCTATCTGAAGGACAAGAAGCGCGTGCTGCCTTGCGCGGCCTATCTCAACGGCGAATACGGCGTGAAGGACATGTATGTCGGCGTGCCGGTCGTGATCGGCTCCAAGGGGGTCGAGCGTGTGGTAGAGATCGAACTTGCCGGCAAGGATCGCGACGCTTTCGACAAGTCGGTCGGCGCCGTGCAGGGCCTGGTCGACGCCTGCAAGAAGATTGCGCCCGACTTGCTGGGCCGCTGATCGCGCTGTTGGCCGAGGGGCGGACAGTTCGATGTTGGGCCATGGCGACCTTATGTGGTATATGGTATGCCAGATTGTGGGGCGGGGGTGGTGAGCTCACCTCCACCGAATGAGGCTTTGGGGAGCATCTTTCGATGAATATCCACGAATACCAGGCCAAGGCCCTGCTGCACGAGTTCGGCGTGCCGATTTCGCGCGGTGTGCCGGTGCTCCGGCTTCAAGACGCCGAGGCAGCCGCAAAGCAGCTCCCGGGGCCGGTCTGGGTGGTAAAGAGCCAGATCCACGCCGGCGGCCGCGGCAAGGGCAAGTTCAAGGAAGAGAGAGCCGGCGACAAGGGCGGCGTGCGCATCGCCAAGTCGGTCGCCGAGGCCGTCGAATTCGCCAAACAGATGTTGGGCTCGACCCTCGTTACGATCCAGACGGGACCTGCCGGCAAGCAGGTCAACCGCCTCTACATCGAGGAAGGCTCCGACATCGACAAGGAGTTCTATCTCTCGATCCTGGTCGACCGGGAAACCAGCGAGGTTTCGTTCGTGGTCTCGACCGAAGGCGGCGTCAACATCGAGGATGTCGCGCATAATACCCCCGAGAAGATCGTCACCTTCTCGGTCGATCCCGCCACGGGCATCATGCCCCATCACGGGCGTACGGTGGCAAAGGCCCTGAACCTCACCAGCGGGCTGGCCAAGCAGGCCGAAAAGCTGGTGGCGCAACTCTACACGGCCTTCGTCGCCCGGGACCTGGCGATGCTGGAGATCAATCCGCTCGTCGTTACCAAGCAGGGCGAGTTGCGTGTGCTCGATGCCAAGGTGGCATTCGACGACAACGCGCTGTTCCGCCATCCCGAGGCGGCGGTCGCGTTGCGCGATCTGACCGAGGAAGACGCCAAGGAAGTCGAGGCGTCAAACTACGATCTGAATTACGTGACGCTCGACGGCACCATCGGCTGCATGGTCAACGGCGCAGGCCTTGCCATGGCGACGATGGACATCATCAAGCTCTACGGCATGGAGCCCGCCAACTTTCTCGACGTCGGCGGCGGCGCCACCGTCGAAAAGGTGGCCGCAGCCTTCAAGATCATCACCGCCGATCCCAATGTGAAGGGTATCCTGGTCAACATCTTCGGCGGCATCATGAAGTGCGACGTCATTGCCGAAGGTGTCGTGGCGGCGGTGAAACAGGTCGGCCTCAAGGTGCCGCTGGTGGTGCGTCTCGAGGGCACCAATGTGGAGCAGGGCAAGCGGATCGTTCGCGAATCCGGCCTCAACGTGTTGCCGGCCGACAATCTCGATGATGCCGCGCAGAAGATCGTGAACGCCGTCAAGGGAGGCTAGCGATGGCCGAGGACCGTCTGTCCGCACCGAAGCCGCAGGACGAGCACGGCAAGCTCGCGGTCTTCGCGGGCGAATGGACCGGCGAAGAGACGGTTTTCCCTTCGCGCTGGGACAAGGGCGGGCCCGCCACCTCGCGCGTCGTTTCGCGCGTCGATCTCAACGGCTTCTATCTGATCCAGGACACCCACCAGACGCGCGAAGGCAGGGAAAGCTTCGCCACCCATGGCGTTTTCACCTACGACCGCGAGGACCGGCTCTACAAGCTGTTCTGGTTCGACTCGCTCGGCTACTACCCGCCGTCGCCGGCCTCCGGCAATTGGCAGGGCAAGTCGCTCGTGCTGGTGCGCGGCTCGCTGCGCGGCAACGCGCGTCACGTCTACGAGATGATCGACGACAACAGCTACTCCATGAAGATCCAGTTCTCGCCTGATTCCGAAGGATGGGCCGACGTGCTCACCGGCGTTTACCGGCGTGCGCAGTAACTTCCACTTCCGACCTCGCGAAAGTCACCCATGTCCATTCTGATCGACAAGAACACGAAGGTCATCTGCCAGGGTTTCACCGGCAAGAACGGTACGTTCCATTCTGAAGCCGCCATCGCCTACGGCACCAAAATGGTCGGCGGCACGTCGCCCGGAAAGGGTGGCAGCAAGCACCTCAACCTGCCCGTCTTCGACACCGTGGCCGAAGCCCGCGAAAAGACCGGCGCTGATGCAAGCGTCATCTATGTGCCGCCGCCGGGCGCGGCGGATGCGATCTGCGAGGCGATCGATGCGGAGATCCCGCTGATCGTCTGCATTACCGAAGGCATTCCGGTGCTGGACATGGTGAAGGTGAAGCGTTCCCTGTCCGGTTCGAAATCGCGCCTGATCGGACCTAACTGTCCGGGCGTGATGACCGCGGGCGAATGCAAGATCGGCATCATGCCGGCCAATATCTTCAAGCCGGGCTCCGTCGGCATCGTGTCGCGCTCGGGCA
>JAHCKB010000072.1 GCA_026125985.1 Bradyrhizobium sp. | reverse complement strand
CTGCCGAAGGGCTTCGACCGTTCAAAATGGGGAGGCGACATCATTGCGGCCGTGCAGCGCGGCCTCGCCCGCGATCCGCACACCCTGCCGAAGCTCGAGAAACCGCGCAACAATTCCAACGGCACGGCCATCGTCGAGCTGTTGAAGGTGCTGCTGCGCATGACCTCGGAGCGCCATGCGGTGGCGAGCAAGGTGATCGCCACCGTCGACGACCTCGAGCAGATCGCAGCCAACGACCAGGCCGAGGTCGCTGCCCTGCACGGCTGGCGCCGCGAACTGTTCGGCGAAGCCGCCCTGTCGCTCAAACACGGCAAGCTGGCGCTGGCAATCGAAAAGGGGCGCGTCGTCCGGGTGGACCGGCACTGAACTGTTGCGTGGCAGGCGATCCGGCCTGACCTACCACTTCACCTCGAAACCGGCAGTGCCCTGGTGCGATTCGAAGTGCTCGCGGAATTTGCCATCATAGCGGGCGTAGAGCCGGAAGGTGTTGGAGAGGCTGAGCGAGGCCGCAGCACCCGCGTCAGCTCCATAGCGGCTTTCGCCGATGCCCTGCACCGTGACCGGCAGGAAGCCGGGAATGCTGACGGTGACCGGACTGAAGCCCTGATGGAAATTGTCGATGAACTTGCCGTAGGCCGAGAGGTCGAGGATCTTCCGGTCGACGATGAAATAGCGCCCCACTTCCGCGCCGATCAACGCTCTCGCCCGCTCCGCGCTCGCGCCGCCCGCCGTCACCAGGAAGAAGTTCGTTCCCTGCTCGGTGTATCCGTTTGTCTGGGATCGCACATATTCGAGGGCGAGCTTCGGGACGATGCGGAACTCGTCCTTCAGCCAGAAGTAGTCGAGTTCGATGATCGCCCCGTCCAGCGAAGCGTTGTAGTTGGCAATCGCGATGCTGGTCCCGGTATTGCGGTTGGAATTGATCCTGCCGAAGCCATGCACATACGCACCCGCCAGGGTCCATGGTCCCTTGTCGATGGCGAAGTTCGCACCGACCTGGGTGAGATCGAGGTTGGCCCACTGGAAAGCGAGCGGCACGTCGATATTGCTGTGGCTCTGGTCGACGGACAGGCCGACGCTGAGGCCCGGCATGACCGTCGCGCCGATACCTGCCACGCCGCCATAGGTGGTGCGACGATCGCCGGCAAAATTTCCCTGCGTATCGGTCTTCGACGACATGCCGTAGCCTTCGACCCAGGCGCGATACCTGGGAGCATCCGCCGCCTCAGACGCGCCGCCCCCACCGGGATTGCTTCGCCCGATCCGATTCACGCCGTTGGTCGCCTGACTGGTAAAACGCTCGAGAAAAGTGCTTCCGAGATTGCCGAGAGCCTGGTTGGCCGAGATATCGGAGCTGATGATCGTGATCCCCGGCGTGGGGGTCGGTCCGGGAGTAGGAAACAGGGGATTGATCACTTGGGCCTGGGCTACCGAGACCGCACCGATCACGAGCGCAAAGGCGATAGCGATCGCCCGGACCACGCTGCGACCGGCCCGGGTCTCCCGTGCTAGCAAAGGCCGCCATGTGCAGCGCATGAATTCCAAATCCAAACCGGAAGCCCCGGCACCGGACTCCCTGCCGTCCTGGTGCCGATTTGCCCCCAGTTCGCCGGAAGCGTCAATCGCCTGGGAACCCCGTAAAGGGTCAAATAGGAGCGGTTGTGGTGAGGCGGCCACAGGTCGCCAGCGTACGCAGCGGTTGCAAACGGCCGCTCATGTGCTTGCTAATGCGCGCATTTCGTGTTGCAATTGTCGTCACAATCGGATCTAGGCCGTTCGACTGTGCGTTTTCGCGACTTGGAAGACACCCGGAAGCCGTTTGTGGCGTGGCACGTTGGGAAACGTGACCGCGTCTTTTTTTCGTCCAGACCAGGAGACTAGCGATGCCGAATTTCAAAGGCACCGTTAAATGGTTCAACCCGACCAAGGGTTACGGGTTCATCAAGCCCGCCGGCGGCGACAAGGACGTATTCGTCCATATCTCCGCCGTCGAGCGTGCCGGGCTCACGACCCTCAATGAAAACCAGACGGTTGAATACGACCTTGTCGAGAACCGCGGCAAGACATCCGCGGAAAACCTCAAGGTCTCCTAACTTTCACGATCCGCACAGGCTCTGATGATCCCCCGGCTCGGCCCGGGGGATTTCCTTTTACGGAACGCCGCCGTCATTTCGGCCTGGGCGAGATCAGGAAAGGACCGTCCGCCGTTTCGCCATCGATCCGGCAGAGATCGCCTTCCAGCTTGAGCCTGCCGCTCGCAAGCAGTCGCAGCGCCTCGGGATAGATGCGATGCTCCACGGCGAGGATGCGTTCCGACAGCGCCTCCGTCGTATCGCCGTCATGCACGGGCACCGCTCCCTGCATCACGATCGGACCGGCGTCGGTCTCGGGGGTCACGAAGTGCACGGTGGCGCCCGAGATCTTCACGCCGGCCCTCAGCGCCTGGCCGTGCGGATCCAGACCGGGAAAGGACGGCAGCAGCGAGGGGTGGATGTTGAGCATCCGCCCGTACCACCGCTGCACGAACTCGGCGGTGAAAAGCCGCATGAAGCCGCCGAGGCAGATCAGCTCGATACGGCATTGCCCGAGCTTTTCCTCGAGCACCTTCTCGAACGCTGCGAAGTCCTTGCCGAACGGCTTGCTTGGGATGATCTCGGTGGAGATCCCGCTCGCCCTTGCGCGCTCGAGTCCGGCAGCATCGGCCCGGTTGGAAATCACCACGGCGATCTCCGCCGGAAAGTCCGCAGCCTTTGCGGCCTCGATCAGCGCGGCCATGTTCGACCCGCGTCCCGAAATCAGGATAGCGACGCGGCGTTTCATCAGAGCGCCAGATCGAGATGGCCGTTATAGACCACGCGGTGCTCGCCCTTGGCTTCGATCACCTCGCCGAGCAGCGCCACGGTCTCCCCACTGTCGGCGAAGACCTCCATCGCCTGCTCCACCGAATCGGACCTGACGATCGCGATCATGCCGACGCCGCAGTTGAAGGTGCGCAGCAGCTCCAATTCGGCGATGCCGCCCTGCTTCGCCAGCCACTTGAACACCGGCAGTACCGGCAGCCGCGCCAGATCGATGCCGACACCAAGATGTTTCGGAAGCACGCGCGGGATGTTGTCGGTGAACCCACCGCCGGTGATGTGGGCAAGTCCCTTGACCGCGCCGGTCTCTCGAATCGCGCGCAGGCAGGATTTCACATAGAGCCTGGTCGGCGTCAGCAGCGCGCCGCCGAGCGTCATGACGGGCGAGAACGGCGCCGGCGCATCCCAGGCAATCCCCGAAGTTTCGACGATCTTGCGCACCAGCGAAAAGCCGTTGGAATGCACGCCCGACGACGCCAGGCCGATCACCGCATCGCCGGCCGCGATATCGCCCCGCGGCAGCAGCGTACCACGCTCGGCCGCGCCAACCGCAAAGCCGGCAAGGTCATAGTCGCCTGCCTTGTAGAGGCCGGGCATTTCCGCGGTCTCGCCACCGATAAGGGCGCATCCGGATTCGCGGCAACCTTCCGCGACGCCGGCCACGATTGCCGCGGCCGCTTCGGGATCGAGCTTGCCGCAGGCAAAATAGTCGAGAAAGAACAGCGGCTCGGCGCCCTGCACCACAAGGTCGTTGACCGACATGGCCACCAGGTCGATGCCGATGCCGCCGTGCAGGCCGGTATCGATGGCGATCTTGACCTTGGTCCCGACGCCGTCGGTTGCCGCCACCAGGACGGGGTCCTTGAAGCCGGCAGCCTTCAGGTCGAACAGCCCGCCGAACCCGCCGATCTCGGCATCGGCGCCGGCCCGCGCGGTGGCGCGGACCATCGGCTTGATCAGATCGACCAGCCGGTTGCCAGCGTCGATATCGACGCCGGAATCCGCGTAAGTGAGCCCGTTCTTGCGGTCCGCCATGCCCTTTTTCCGTGTGTCGGCGGCTGGTTACGTCGGATTCTGCCCCGGTGCAATGGCTCGCAAGCCGTCCACCGCTGTACTATGTGTAGATAACAGCCGGTCGGTCCCGCCAGGGGCCAAAACCGGCCGGAAGCCGGGAAGCGCGTTGAATATTCCGAACATCATCACCCTGGCCCGCATCATCCTGGTGCCGGTCATCGTCTGGGCCATCGCCTCGAACCAGATGGAAATCGCGTTTGCGGTCTTCGTCATCGCCGGCATCAGCGATGCCGTCGACGGCTTTCTGGCCAAACGCTTCAACATGGCAAGCGAACTCGGCGCCCTGCTCGACCCCCTCGCCGACAAGGCTCTGCTGGTGTCGATCTACGTGTCGCTCGGCATCTGGGGCGCGGTGCCGCGCTGGATCGTCATCCTCGTGGTGTCCCGCGATATCATGATCGTGGCGGCGGTGATCGTATCCTGGCTGTTCGACAAGCCGGTGCAGATGAAGCCCTCGATGGTGTCGAAGCTCAACACGGTCGCGCAGGTGGCTTTTGCCGCCCTCGTCCTGGGTTCGCTCGGTTTCGGCTTCGAGCCAACGCCTTACGACCTCATCCTGATGGGATTTGTCACGGTCTTTACTTTGGTTTCCGTCTCGCTCTATCTCGTGGAGTGGGTGCGGCACATGAGCACGATCGAAGCGCCCAGATAGGCCGGTTTTCCGGCACGGAGTGACGGCGTGGCAGGTAGCGTTCAACCCCGACAGCTTGCACTCGCGCTGCCGCACGCGGAAAGCTTGACGCGCGACAATTTCCTGGAAGGCCCGGCCAACGAGCCTGCGCTGGCGCTGATCGAGGCATGGCCGGACTGGCCCAACCGCATCATGTGGCTTTCGGGCGAAGAAGGCTGCGGCAAGAGCCACCTCGCCTCGATCTGGGCCGAACGATCGGGCGCGCGCGTGATGTCGGCACAGGCGCTCACCGCGGCTGCCGTCCCGAATGCACTGGCGACCGGCGCGCTGGTCGTCGAGGACCTGAAGCCGGACGGCTTTGACGAGCGCGCACTCTTTCACCTTATGAACCTTGCACGGGAGGATGCGGCCTTCGTTCTCATGACCGCGCGCGTGCCGCCCTCAGCTTTCGAAGTCGAACTGCGCGATCTGCGCTCGCGACTGCGCGCGGTGCCCGCGATATCGCTGACGCCGCCCGACGATCACTTGCTCCGGGCCCTGATCGTCAAATTCTGCGCCGACCGGCAGATGACGGTCGACGAAAACCTCGTCGGCTATCTTGCCGGCCGCATCGAGCGCTCCTATGCCGCCGCGCGCCGGGCTGTCCATCTGCTGGATGTCGAGGCGCTGCGGCTGGGCCGGCCGGTTACGCGCGCGCTTGCCGCAGAACTGTTTCGCGACGCCTGAACATCGGGCAATCCCCCGGCTTGACGGAACCGGCGGGGGGAACGTCAATGTCATTGAAACGTCGTCGCAATATCACATGGTCTCGGGGAGGCTCTCCCCTTGTTGCAACGCACCCAGCCTTTGCTCGGACCGAATCTGATGGACTCCGCACAAGCCATTGTAAATAAAGACAAAGAACCTGAAGCCGAATCCGCGCCGACGATCGCGACGAGCCCCGAGCGGTTCATCAATCGGGAGCTTTCCTGGCTGCACTTCAATCGCCGCGTGCTGGAGGAAGCCGTCAACCCGCGCCACCCGGCGCTCGAGAGGGTGCGGTTCCTGTCGATTTCCGCCAATAACCTTGATGAGTTCTTCATGGTCCGCGTCGCCGGCATCAAGGCGCAGGTCCGCGAAGGCATCACCGAACGCAGCCCCGACGGCCGCACGCCCCTGGAGCAACTCCATCTCGTCAACGAAACGGTGTCGCAGCTTGCCCGCGACCAACAGGCGATCTGGGGCGATCTGCACCACATGCTCGCCGACGTCGGCATCATGATGGTCGATGGCGGCGACGTGACCAAGGCGGAGCGGACGTGGATCGAGGACCACTTCCTCCACAACATCTTTCCCCTGCTGACACCGCTCGCGATCGATCCGGCGCACCCCTTCCCCTTCATCCCGAGCCTGGGCTTCACCATCGCGTTGCAGCTCGTGCGTACGGCCGACGGCAAGCCGATGAACGCGCTGATCCGCATGCCCGGCAAGATCGATCGCTTCATCAAACTACCCTCGACCAAGGAGGGCGTGACGCGGCTGATCACGCTGGAGCAGGCCACCTCGCTGTTCACCGGACGGCTGTTCCCCGGCTACACCGTGAACGGCCAGGGCGCCTTCCGCATCATCCGCGACTCCGAAATCGAAATCGAGGAAGAGGCCGAGGACCTGGTCCGCCTGTTCGAGACCGCGCTGAAGCGCCGGCGCCGCGGATCGGTGATCCGGCTCGAGATCGACGCGAAGATGCCGGAGGAACTGCGCCTGTTCGTGCAGCGCGCTCTTTCGACCACCGACGACGAAGTGTTCCTGGTCGATGGCGTGCTGGCGATGAACGAGCTGTCGCAATTGACGCGGCTGGACCGGCCCGACCTCGAGTTCCCGCCCTACGTTCCGCGCCATCCCGAGCGCGTGCGCGACCATGGCGGCGACATCTTCGCGGCGATCCGGCAGAAGGACCTTATCGTCCATCACCCCTACGAATCCTTCGACGTCGTGGTTCAGTTCCTGCAGCAGGCGGCGCGAGACCCCGACGTGGTCGCAATCAAGCAGACGCTGTACCGCACCTCGAACAATTCGCCGATCGTCCGGACGCTGGCGGAAGCCGCCGAAGCAGGCAAGTCGGTCACCGCGCTGATCGAACTGAAGGCGCGCTTCGACGAAGAGGCCAATATCCGCTGGGCGCGCGACCTCGAACGCGCCGGTGTGCAGGTCGTCTACGGCTTCATCGAGTTGAAGACCCACGCCAAGCTGTCGATGGTGGTACGCCGCGAGGACGGCAATCTCACGACCTACGTGCATACCGGCACCGGCAACTACCATCCGGTCACCGCGCGCATCTACACCGACCTCTCCTACTTCACCTCAGATCCTGCCATCGGGCGCGATGCGGCGCGGGTGTTCAACTACATCACCGGCTATGCCGAGCCGATCGACATCGAGAAGATGGCCGTCTCGCCGCTGACCCTGCGCAAGCGGATCATCGAGCATATCCATGCCGAGACCAATCATGCCAAGCACGGCCGTCCCGCTGCGATCTGGATGAAGATGAACTCGCTGGTCGACCCCGACATCATCGATGCACTTTACCAGGCTTCCCAGGCCGGCGTGTCTGTCGAACTCGTTGTGCGCGGCATATGTTGCCTGCGACCGGGCCTTCCCGGACTATCGGAGCACATCCGCGTCAAATCGATCATCGGCCGTTTCCTCGAGCACACCCGCATCTACTGCTTTGGTATGGGCCAGGGGCTGCCGGGCGCCAAAGCGGCTGTGTATATCTCGTCGGCCGACATGATGCCGCGGAACCTGGACCGCCGCGTCGAGATTCTCTGCCCGCTGCAGAATCCAACGGTGCATCAGCAGGTTCTCGAACAGATCATGGTCGCGAACCTGAAGGATACCGAGCAGAGCTGGCAATTGTTGCCGGACGGGTCGTCAACGCGTATGAAGGCCGCGAAAGGCGAAGAGCCTTTCAACCTGCACAACTACTTCATGACCAATCCGAGTCTGTCCGGCCGTGGAAAGTCGCTCAAGGAATCTTCACCGCGCCGCCTCACCCGCCGCACCGAGCGTTAGTAATCGCCGCAAGGAGATTCGGCGGTGAAGCGGCCGCGCAAGCGCGAGCCCAGCATCGCGGTGATTGACATCGGTTCGAACTCGGTTCGTCTCGTCGTCTATGAAAGCCTTAGTCGCAGCCTCGTCTCGGTCTTCAACGAGAAGGCGCTGTGCGGCCTCGGCCGCGAGGTGCAGAGTACCGGCCTGCTCGCGCCCGATGCGGTGGCCAAGGCGCTGACCTCGTTGCGCCGCTTCCGCGCACTGTGCCGCATCCAGAAGGTCGGCCGCGTTCATGTCATCGCGACCGCCGCCTGCCGCGACGCCACCAACGGCCCGGAATTCATCGCCAAGGCCGAGCGCATCTGCGGCGTGCCGATCCAGATACTCTCGGGCCCGCGCGAGGCGAAGCTCTCGGCGCTCGGCGTGATCTCCGGAATCCACAACCCCGACGGCATCGTCGGCGACCTCGGCGGCGGCTCGCTCGAACTGATCGATGTGCGCGGCAATCGCGTCCGCAGCGGCGTAACCTTGCCGCTCGGCAGCCTGGCCCTGCAGGACTCCTCGCGCAAATCGCTGAAGCGCGCCGAGAATATCGTGCAGGATGCGATCTCCGACGTCGACCTGCTGAAGAAAGGCCGTGGCCGCACCTTTTATGCGGTTGGCGGCACCTGGCGCTCGCTGGCGCGCATCCACATCCTGCAGAGCGGCTATCCCCTGAAGGTGATGCACGGCTATTCGATTCCGGCGTCCGACGCGCTCGAGTTTGCGCAACGGCTGCGGCGGCTCGCAGCGACCAACCGGCTCGCCGACATCGAGGTCGTCTCGGATGCGCGGCGGCCGCTTCTCACCTATGCCGCGCTCGTGCTCGAATACATCATCCGCGTCGCCAAGCCGAAGACCATCGTGTTCTCCACCTTCGGCGTGCGCGAAGGCCTTTTCTACGAGATGCTGTCGGCGGACCAGCGCGCCGACGACGGACTGATCTGCGCCGCGCAGAATCTGAACCGCCTGCTGTCGCGTTCGGCGCGCCACGCAGAGGAATTGATCGCCTGGACCGACCGACTGGTGCGGGTCGTTCATCTGCGCGAAACCGAGGAAGACCGCAGGCTGCGCCACGCAGCCTGCCTGCTGTCGGACATCGGATGGCGGGTGCATCCCGATCATCGCGGCGAAGAAACGCTGAGCCTGATCACCAACGGCAATTTCGGCTCGATCAGCCACGAAGGCCGGGCCTTCGTGGCACTGGCCGTGTTCTACCGCTATGCCGGCCTGTCCGAGCAGAACGAACCGCCGGGCACGATTCGCGACCTGCTGCCGCCGGCAATGGACGAGCGTGCAAGGCTGCTGGGCGCGGCCTTCCGCGTCGCGCACCTGATCTCGGCCGCGAGGCCCGGCGTGCTGCCGGCCACCCATTTCCGCAGCCGCGACCGCAAGCTGATGCTGGTGTTCGAGCACCAGATGGTCGACCTCGTCGCGGATCGCGTCGGCAGCCGCTTCAAGCAGCTCGCCCGCCTGGTCGGCCGGTCGGGATCAATCGTGCGGCGCTAGGTGCCGGAAACCGGCTGATATCGGCCTGATTGCGTCGCTTTGGAAATTACGACGCGCTTGTCGGATACATGGCGCTACGCAGCCTGTGCGCCCGCCAGAAATATCCGGCGACCAACACGATACCGATACCGACCAGGCCCAGCACGACCTCGCCTCCGTGGCCGCCGCCGGTAAACATCGGCGACATGCCGATCGTGCCGAGGATGGCATCGAGCCAGACACCCACCGGACCGTCGAAGAAAGCGCGCAGCATCGGCTGAACGACGGGGTCGGTCGCCGCCACCTCGCCGGCGATCCAGCCCAGTAGAGCTGCGCCGGCCCACACCAGCGCCGGCAGACGCGTCAGCAGCGCCATGATCAGCGCCGCACCGGCAACGATCAGGGGAACGCTGATTGCAAGACCGATCACCAGGAGAGGCACGCTGCCATTGGCGGCGGCAGCCACGGCAATCACGTTGTCGAGACTCATCACGATGTCGGCAACCGCAACGATCTGCACGGCCGCCCACAGATGAGCCGCGGCATCCACGCCCTCCTCACCGTCCTCGTGCTCCGGAACCAGCAGCTTGGCTGCGATCACCAGCAGAGCCACACCGCCGAGCAGCTTGAGGTATGGCAAGCCCATCAGGGTCACGACGATGAACGTGAAGATGATGCGCAGTATGACGGCGACGCCGGCGCCGAGGACCATGCCCCAGAACCGCTGACGCGCCGGCAACCCGCGACACGCCATGGCAATGACGAGCGCGTTGTCGCCCGACAGCAGGATGTTGATCCACATGATCTTGCCGAGAGCTACCCAGAACGCGGGCTGCTGCATCTCGGCGTAGAACTGCGAGAAGAAATTCGAGATCGTTGCCGGGTCGAGTATCTGCAGCAACCAATCCACAGCCCGCTCCCTCCGAATCCTGCGTCGTTTTCAGGGCCAGCGCCCACCCGCCTGTTCGGTCAGCCGACGATCTCGTTGCCGGAGAAGAACTGGGCGATCTCGATCACCGCGGTCTCCGGTGCGTCCGAGCCATGCACCGAATTCTCGCCGATCGACTTCGCATGCAGCTTGCGGATGGTGCCGTCAGCGGCCTTGGAAGGATCGGTGGCGCCCATCACCTCGCGATATTTGGCGATCGCGCCCTCGCCTTCCAGCACCTGAACCACCACCGGGCCCGATGTCATGAAATCGACGAGTTCGCCGAAGAACGGCCGCGCCTTGTGCACCGCATAAAAGGTCTCGGCCTGGTCGCGGGTCATGCGGATGCGCTTCTGCGCCACGATGCGCAGACCCGCCTTCTCGATCACCGCGTTGACCGCCCCGGTCAGATTACGTGCCGTCGCGTCGGGCTTGATGATCGAGAAGGTGCGTTCAATCGCCATGTTAATTCCTTGGGATACCACGGGAGGGAGTTTGCCGGGCTTATATCGGCGGCCCCGCCCTTGGGCAAGGGACCCGATGAGGCGACTTAGTCCCAGCGCCCTTGGGCCATGGTGGCGGCTGGCGAACCGCTGCCGTTGATCCGGCTCCGGTCAGCCAATCACTCTAAACTAAATTAGCCTCCGGCCATTCGCCGGGACTTTTGTTGCCTGCCTGGAACCAATCGCGGGGTTGGCGCCTGCGACCAGTTGCATCACCGCTTGCGCGGAAACAAATCCGCCGGCTGCGACTTGACCCTTCACGATATCAACCAATCGAGACCAGAGCGCGACGTGGGAGACTCGCCCATGAATTCCACATCGAACCACGACCTTCAGGCCCTTGATCGCCAGACTTCACGGTCCATTTGCGACGCCATCGGCGAACGCCTGCAGAAATCCCTGCTCCCCGAAGCCGCTCCTTCCGAACGACTGCAGCAATTGCTCGATGAATTCCGCCGACGTGAATCCCCGGGCCGGCCCTGATTTCGTCGAACCGGCGCCCCGGAGCTGATTTCCGGCCACAAAACCGGTTGCGTTTGCGTGCGGCTCCGGGTGACAAGGCCGCATGCTCTCCCTCACCGACATCTCCGTCCGCATCGCCGGCCGTCTGCTGATCGATCACAGTTCCGTTCAGATTACGCCCGGTGCTCGCGTGGGGTTTGTCGGCCGCAACGGAGTTGGCAAGTCGACGCTGTTCGCCGCCATCCGCGGCGACATTCCGACCGAGAGCGGCACCATTGCGCTGCCGCCGCGCTGGCGGATCGGCAGCCTCGCCCAGGAGGCTCCCGACGGTCCGGAGAGCCTCATCGAAGTCGTGCTGAAGGCCGACGTGGAGCGCGCCGCGCTGCTGCACGAGGCCGACACGGCGCACGATCCGCACCGGATCGCCGAGATCCAGACGCGTCTGGTCGACATTGATGCGCATTCGGCGCCGGCCCGTGCCGCCTCCATCCTGTCCGGTCTCGGCTTCTCGGCGGCCGACCAGACGCGGCCCTGCCAGGAATTCTCGGGCGGCTGGCGCATGAGGGTGGCGCTGGCGGCGACCCTGTTCGCTGCGCCCGATCTGCTGCTGCTGGACGAGCCGACCAACTATCTCGACCTCGAAGGCACGCTGTGGCTGGAAGATCATCTCGCCCATTACCCACGCACCGTGATCGTGATCAGCCACGACCGCGATCTGCTGGACACGTCGGTGGAGCAGATCCTGCATCTCGATCGGGGCAAGCTCACGCTCTACAAAGGCACCTACTCCGCCTTCGAGGAGCAGCGCGCGACGAGGGAGATGCTCGACGCCAAGCACGCCAGGCGGCAGGCCGACGAGCGCAAACGGTTGCAGGCTTTCGTCGACCGCTTCAAGGCGAAGGCATCCAAGGCGCGGCAGGCGCAATCGCGCGTCAAGATGCTGGAGCGGATGAAGCCGGTCACTGCGCTGGTGACGCAGGACGTCCACGAGATCAGCTTTCCCGCGCCGGAAAGGATGCTGTCGCCGCCGATTATCGCCCTCGACGACGTCGCAGTGGGGTATGAACCGGACAAGCCCGTCCTCAGGCGCGTCACGCTGCGTATCGATACGGACGATCGCATCGCGCTGCTCGGCGCCAACGGCAACGGCAAGTCGACGCTGGTCAAGCTGATTGCCGGCAGGCTCGCACCGTTTTCGGGCCATGTGACCCGCGCCGACAAGCTGTCGGTGGGCTACTTCGCCCAGCATCAGGTGGACGAACTGAATCCCGAAGGCTCGACCTACGATCACATCCGCCGGCTGATGGGCGATGCGCCGGAGGCGAAGATCCGCGCGCGCGCGGGCGCCGTGGGCTTTTCCGGCAAGGCCGCCGATACGCTGGTGAAGAATCTCTCCGGCGGCGAGAAAGCCCGGCTGCTGCTCGGGCTCGCCACCTTCCACTCGCCAAACATGATCATCCTGGACGAGCCGACCAACCATCTCGACATCGACAGCCGCGCTGCGCTCGCCGAAGCCATCAACGATTTCGAAGGCGCGGTGATCATGGTCTCGCACGACCGTTATCTGATCGAGGCTTGCGCGGACCGGCTTTGGGTCGTCGCCAACGGCACCGTAGCCGCTTACGACGGCGATCTCGACGACTATCGGCGGCTGGTGCTCTCAGCCGAACGCAAACCGGCTGAGGCGCGCGAGCGGAGCAGCGACGAGCGCGAAAAGTCGCAGCGCCCGCGGGGCGAGAAACGGATTCCACTAAAGCAAAAGGTCGCGAACGCGGAAGCGGAGATCGCGCGAATCGGCGCCATCATCGAGAAGATCGATGCCGCGCTGGCGCTGCCGGATATCTTCACGCGCGACCCCAAGCAGGCGGCGCAACTGGCGAAGGCGCGCACCGGCGCCGCCGAAGCGTTGCAACGCGCAGAGGAAGAATGGCTTGAGGCAAGCGCCCTGCTGGAACAGGCGGCAGGCTAGATCAGGCAGGCTTCCTCTTCGGCCTGGACCGCGCCGGTTTCGGCGGAGCCGGCTGCTCCGGCACGGCCTCCACCGAACTTAACCGTCCTCCGGTGAAGGTGTAGATGCCGGCCCGTGGGCCGCGCAGATAGGTGACGACCGCCATTCGCCCGCCGCCCGGCGTCGCGGAAATGTTGACGCTGTCGGGCGTGCCGATGCCGCGGACGACATCGCATTCGGTGTGCAACAACGCCACAGTGCCGCCAACGGGCGGCGGCGCGTCGGCGGTATCGTCCGCAAGCGCATTGGCTGGG
Organism: Bradyrhizobium sp.; assembly: GCA_026125985.1. Lineage (GTDB taxonomy): Bacteria > Pseudomonadota > Alphaproteobacteria > Rhizobiales > Xanthobacteraceae > Bradyrhizobium. Next base: position 2,543 of record JAHCKB010000072.1, on the reverse strand, counting down.
GGCGCCATCCCGGGGCAGGCCCCATCGGCGCTGACGAGGTCGTCGGGCGCAACCGGCTTTTCAGGCGTCAGGGGCGGCGCATCGATCGACACGTTGCGGATGAACAGGCGACCCGAACGCTTGAACCATTGCGCATCCTTGGAAATGAAGTCGGACTGAAACTGATCGAGGCCGCTGTTGCAGCCCGCCAAGGCGGGCGCCAGCGCCACCAGCACGATCAGTCCATTGCGACAGAGCTTTCGATTACGCACGACGAAGCAGGTTCCCGCCCAAGGGCCCCCCGGCCCTAACCGATTGTCCGACCATCACTTTGCGGCACGACCAAGGCTGCAGGCAAGGCCGGGACCGAAAAGCGCAGAATATCATTAATTGCCGGAAATTCTATTCCCGGCGTTGCCAGCGACCACGTTCGTCGGTCTGCCAATAGGTGACCTCAAACCCCCGTGTCCTGCAATCCTTCCAGGCCTGTCGTGCCGCATCCAGGGCCTCGCTGTCGTCGCCGTTGAATACCAGCACCACCCGCTCGTAACGGTCGGTATCGGCAGGCAGGGCTGCATTGTCGATCAGGAACCGGACATTGGCCCCGTTGGGATTGGTTTCTTCGGTCGACAGGATGATCGGCTGGCCCTCCGCATCTGCCGCGCGTGAGGTCGCGTGCGGCAGGAAGGAGTCGTCGCTGTAGGTCCACAAATGAGCGTCCAGCGCCTCGGTGCGCTCCGGCGAGGTCGACTGCACCACCACCCGCCAGCCGCGCTCCAGCGACTTTTCCAGGAGCGGCGGCAGAACGCTTTCAATCGACATGTTCTGCAAATGATAGAACAGAACTTCCGTCATTTCTTCGCTTCGTAATGCTCCGCGACCAGCCGCTCCAGCAGGCGCACGCCATAGCCGGAGCCCCAGCTATGGTTGATGTCGGTCTTCGGCGCACCCATCGCCGTTCCCGCGATGTCGAGATGCGCCCACGGCGTTCCATCGACGAAACGCTGCAGGAACTGCGCGGCCGTGATCGATCCGCCATGCCGGCCGCCGGTGTTCTTCATGTCGGCGAATTGTGAGTCGATCAGCTTGTCGTAGGCGTGATCGAGTGGCATGCGCCAGACCTTCTCGCCGGTCGCCTGCCCGGCCTTGCTCAGGCGCTCGGCGAGTTCATCGTCGTTGGAGAACATGCCGGAATGCTCGGTGCCGAGCGCCACCATGATGGCGCCGGTGAGCGTGGCGAGATCCACCATGAATTTCGGCTTGAACTTCTTGGCGACATGCCAGAGCACGTCGGCGAGCACGAGGCGGCCTTCCGCATCGGTATTGATGATCTCGATGGTCTGGCCCGACATCGACTTGACGATGTCGCCCGGCCGTTGCGCGTTGCCGTCGGGCATGTTCTCGACGAGGCCGATGGCGCCGACGGCGTTGACCCTGGCCTTGCGCGCCGCCAGCGCGTGCATCAGTCCGACCACGCAGGCAGCGCCGCCCATGTCGCCCTTCATATCCTCCATGCTGGCCGCGCCCTTGATGGAAATGCCGCCGGTGTCGAAACAGACGCCCTTGCCGACGAAAGCGACGGGCTGATCGCCGCGCTTGCCGCCGTTCCAGCGCATGATCACGGTGCGGCCGGGTCGCGCCGAGCCCTGGGCAACACCGAGCAGCGCGCCCATGCCGAGCTTGGTCATGGCCTTGACGTCGAGCACCTCGACATCGACACCGAGCTTCTTCAGTTGCGACGCGCGGCGGGCGAATTCTTCGGGATAGAGAACGTTCGGCGGCTCGTTGACGAGCTCGCGCGCGATGATCACGCCGTCGACGACATGGCCCTGCGCCACCCAGGCCTTCCGCGCCGAATCGACGTCGCTGACTGCGATTGAAACCTGGGCGCGCAGCGTGCCGTCCTCCCCGTCCTTTTTCTTGGTCTTGTAGCGCGTGAACCTGTAGGCGCGCAGGCGCAGACCTGCCGCCACCGACACCGACTGCGCGGCCGTCATGTCATCGCCCGGCAGTTCGGCCAGAACGGTCACATGCTCGCTGGCGGCATTGAGCTTTGCGGCAATGACACCCCCGAACTTGAGAAAATCGGTCTCCTTGAGACCGGATCCCTTACCTGTCCCGACAACCAGCAAGCGCTGAATCTTGATTCCGTCGGGGGCGAGAATGTCGAGAATCGACCCGCTCTTGCCCTTGAACTGGTTGGCCGCCGCCGCCCGCTTGACGGTCCCGGAGGCTTCGCCGAGGGCCTTGCGGGTGACCGAACCGAACTTCAGCGCATCATCGCAAAACACGACCAGAACGCCGCGCGGGGTTGTGGACAACGGGACGAAGCCGACCTTCACGGCGTCGGACATAGGAAATCCTCCAGTTCAGGGCTGTTGCGGGGTCTTAAAACCCGCGGGAAAGGTCGAAGATGACGCTCCCCGCAGCGGACCCGGGTCCGCCAGACACATGCCCACTATGAACTCTCCCGCCCGGCCCTGCCAAGCGCGACCGTGGCCGGCAAGCCACGTCAAGCGATTTATTAACCACATGGAAAGTGGGGGTGCCATCCCTCGGCCATT
>JAHCKB010000071.1 GCA_026125985.1 Bradyrhizobium sp. | reverse complement strand
GTAAACCGGCCACGGTGGGATTGGCTCAAACATCCTGGGGGCGGGTTTTCGCTACCGGCGCGCGCCAGGCATCGGCGCGCACGCCGACCTCCGAAGCGGCATAGAACCAGAAGGCGCTCCATCCTGCGGCCGCAATCAGGAGCACGGCGGGCAGAACGAACAACCGCCAGAGCGGGCGCCTCTGTGGCGCGGAAGAAGAGTCTTGCATAAGCGGCCCTTTGGCGGACGATTTTGTCAAATGTAAGCGGGCGTTCGCGCGGTTAAAGGCGTGGAATTCACTTCCAGCTTCTGCTAGCCGTGCCCCGCGATGGCGGCAATCAACGTTTCAGATCACGAATTCGGCAACGGCGACCTCTGGGTCTTCGGCTATGGCTCGCTGATGTGGCGGCCCGGCTTCGAATATGTCGAAAGATTTCCGGCGCGCCTGATCGGCGAGCACCGCGCGCTCTGCGTCTATTCCTTCGATCATCGCGGCACACCGGAAAAGCCCGGCCTCGTGCTCGGGCTCGACCGCGGCGGCGCCTGCCGCGGCATCGCCTACCGGGTCGCCGCCGACCTGCGCGCGGCCACGATCGAATATCTGCGCGCCCGCGAGCAGACCACCCACGTCTATCGCGAAGTGATGCGCTCGATCTGGCTCGGTAACGAGGCCCGGCAGCGCGTCAGTGCGCTGACCTATGTGGCCGACCGGAGCCATGTGCAGTATGCCGGCCGACTGCCGTTCGACGAGCAGCTTCGCGTCATCCGCCAGGGGCACGGGCGTTCCGGCAACAATCGCGACTATGTGCTGGCCACCGTCAAGGCGATCGAGGCCGAGGGATTTCGCGACGAGCAGTTGCACAGGCTCGCGATGATGTTGCACGACGCTCATGCACCTTCCCCTCCCGTGGTCGGCGAAGCCCAGGAAGCGTGATCTACTCGCCACGCGCCGGCACGACCGGCACGCGGCCGAACAGTTTCGCCTGCTCCTCGCGCGCTTCCTTCACGATGCGATCGGTCGCCGTTTCGATGGCGTCACGGACACGGTTGATGAATTCATCGCGATCAAGGCCCGGCGGCAGCAGGTCGAGGAACTCCACCACCAGCGTGCCGGGATAGCGCATGAAGGTGCGGCGCGGCCAGAACAGGCCGGAATTCAGCGCTACCGGCAGGCAGGCAACGCCGGAATCCCGGTAGATCTGCGCAACGCCGTGCTTGTAGCGCGGCGGCGCCTCGACCGGACGCCTTGTGCCTTCCGGAAAGATGATGAGCTGGCGGCCTTCGCGCACCGCCGCTCCTGCGCGCCGCGTCATGTCCCTCAACGCGCGCGCGCCGGCTTCGCGCTCGACGTCGATCATGTCGGCTTTCATGAGGTACCAGCCGAAGAACGGAATCCATTTCAGCTCGCGCTTGAGAATGTACAGCGGCTGATCGAAGAACTGCAGGAGCGCGAAAGTCTCCCACATCGACTGATGCTTCGAGGCGACGATCAGCGGCCCCTTCGGAATTTTCTCCGCGCCGCGAAACTCGACCTTCGTGCCGCAGATGACCCGCAACAGGAGAAGGCTGCTCTTCGCCCACCAGCCGGCGACGGTGAGGATGGCCTGCCGCGGCATCAGGAAAGTCGGCAGCGCTATCAGGATCCAGATCACCAGGAAGAAATAGAACAGCACGTTGAATAAGAGCGAACGCAGAAAGATCGAAAACATCGCGGTTCCGGATCAGTGGGCTTGCGCCGTGGCCGGCCGTCGCGGCGAGCCGATCGGCCGGTCCGCGGTCTCGGGCGCAGGGCCGAACTCGGCCAGCCGCACCCGCAATTCCGCGGCGACATATTTGACGTATTCCGATAGCAGGAGGCGCAGCGTTGCGCCACTCGTCCACCACGGTTCTTCGCGCCACTTGTCGCCGACCACGGCGAACGAAATCAGCGCCACGTCCGGCATGGCATGCGACAGTTCCAGGATCGCGCGTGGCATGTGATAGTTCGATGTCACCACGATCAGCGACCGGAAACCACGCTCGCGCGCCCACCGCCTGGTTTCGGCGGCATTGCTGCGGGTGTTGATCGCAGAGCGGTCGAGGTCGACGCAGCATTTCAGGAATTTGTGGTTGTCGGGCAGCGTCCGCGAAATGTCGTTGACGTCGTTGGTCGGGTGCACGCCCGAGATCAGGAGCCGCTTGCCGTAGCCGGCCGCGAGCAATTCCATAGCATCCGCCACCCGCGACGAACCGCCGGTGAACACCACGATGCCGTCGGCGTTGCGGGCGGGCCGCTCCTCGCTGCCGCGCAGTTGCGACAGGAAGGCGATGAAACCGAGGCCGGCGCCGACGAAACCCAATGCCAGCACGCCGACGATGGCCGCACGCAGCCATCCGCCCGATCTCCGGGTCGCGGCATCTCGCTTTTGCTCGTCGGGCTCGTTCATGCGAAGTCGAAAGTCCTCCCCCGGGTCCAATTTTAGAGGCTTTTGGGGCGAAGTGGAGTCCGGTTTGACCATCAGTCGATGTCATCGAGTGTGGCCAGAAGCGTGCGCCGCGAGGCCCAGGCTGTGATTGCGGCGATTGCAACCGCCTGTATCGCCAGCACGAGATAGCCCGAAGGCCGCAGCGAAAAGGTGCCGAGCAGGGCCGCGAACTGATCGCCGACCGGCGTGCCCGAAAACCAGCCTGCAATCGATTCCGAGAAGCCAAAGGTGAGCATGGCCGCGCCGCCGCCGATCACGCCACCTTCAAGTCCCAGCCGCAGGAAGTGCCGCAGAAACCGGTTGGCAACGAAGGCGTCGCTCGCGCCGACGAAATGCAGCACCTCGACGATCGGCCGGTTGGCCGCCATCGCGCCGCGCGTGGCAAACGACACCGAAATGATGGTGGCGACGATCACGAGCGCGAGGATGCCGATGCCGGCGAACACGGTCGCACCGGTCATCGAGCGCATGCGCTCGATCCAGGCGCGATGATCGTCCACGCTCGCGCTGGGCGCAGTCTTCGTCACGCGGGCACGAAGGCCCACGAGATCAAGCGCGGTGCCCGGCTGCACCCGCGCGATGATGACGCGCGGCACCGGGAGCTGATCCAGCGACAGGCCGGTGCCGAGCCACGGCTCCAGCAGCTTGGCCGATTCCTCCCTGCTGAAGGGGCGGACATCGACAATGCCCGGATCGCTCCGTATCGCCTCCACCACGGCCGCGGTATCGCGTTCGACGTCGCGCCCCGGCAGCGGTCGGACCTGGATTGTGATTTCGCTTGCGACGTCCGACTGCCATTCGGCGGCAGACGCGCTGATCAGCAACACCGCGCCGGTCGTCATCGAGGCAAGAAAGGTCATGATGGCGACGACCGCGACCAGCGCGCGTCCGGAGATCGAGGCGCGCGGCACGATTGGCGACATGATGCGCGCCTTCGCCGTGACCATCGGCCGCTCGTTGCCGAGGTCGACCAGCGGCCTGTGCTCGTCGTGCCTATTCATAGACGTGCAACCGTCCCTGATGAAGAACCAGACGCCTTGCGTCGTATTGCTCCATCAGCGTGATGTCGTGTGTGGCGATGATCACAGCGGTGCCGGATTTGTTCAGTTCGATGAACAGCCGCAGCAGGCGCCGCCCGAGCGTCGGATCGACGCTGCCGGTCGGCTCATCCGCGAGCAGAAGTTGCGGACGGGAGATCACTGCCCGGGCAATCGCCGCGCGCTGCTTTTCGCCGCCGGAGAGGATCGGCGGCAATGCATCCATGCGCTCGCCGAGCCCGACCCACTTCAGGAGGTCGATCACTTCGCGCCGATAACTCGCTTCCTCGCGCCCCATGACGCGGAAGGGCAGTGCGACGTTTTCGTAGGTCGTCATGTGGTCGAGCAGGCGAAAATCCTGCAGAACGATACCGATGCGTTTGCGCAGATCCGCGATCTGGTCCTTGTTGAGCAGGGAGACATCCTGGCCGAACAGATTGACCAGCCCGCGGGTCGGCCGAAGCGAAAGGAACAGCAGGCGCAGCAGCGATGTCTTGCCGGCCCCGGAAGGGCCGGTCAGGAACTGGAAGGAATGCGCCGGAATCAGGAACGACAGGTCGCGCAGAATCTCCGGCCCCAGTCCGTATCGCAGTCCGACATTTTCGAACCGGACCAATTTCAGCTCCGTGCGATGGGAGCGAAGCCCGGGGGCCTGCCCCCGCCCCGGCCGCCAACGGCCGCCCATACAACTTGTGCGACTTTTATGGTTTCCGATTCGTTAACGGTCGGCTTGTAGCATCCTGCGGCTACCATCGGAGATGGGCTCCATGCATATCGTTTGCCCCAATTGTACAACGTCTTTTGCCATCAATCCCGCCGCCCTCGGCACGGCCGGGCGCAACGTACGCTGTTCCCGCTGCAAGCTGACCTGGCTGGCCCGGCCTGAAGACGCCCTCGAGGCCGTGGCCCCTGCCATGGCCGCGGCTCCCGCGGCGTCCGAGCGAGACGTCGCCGCCGAATGGGACGCGATGTCGCAGGAGGACAGCCAGACCCCGGTGGTCGAAAGTCCCTCCGTTTCGCCCGATTGGCCTTCCCAGGCCGCACAGCGCGAGGCCGAGGCCGACTGGACCACGGCCGCACGCCATGACGCCCAGGACGAAGAGACCGAGCGGCCCAAGCGGTCGCGTCTGCGCGAACTGTTCAGCCTTCCGCCCTTCCCGCCGATTCCGCTGCTGCACGGCCGGGGTCTCTCCGCCACCACCGCCATCATGGCTGCGCTGGTGCTGGCCATGATCGTCTGGCGCAATGACGTGGTGCGGCTGTTGCCTCAGACGGCCGCCTTCTACGGGCTGGTTGGGCTTGAGGTAAACCTGCGAGGGCTCGCCTTCAAGGACATCAAGATCACCTATGAGACGGTGGATGCGAAGCCGGTTCTGGTCATCGAAGGCATGATCGTCGGCAAGACCAGGGAGCCGGTCAGCATTCCCCGGCTGCGTTTCTCCGTGCGCGACGCACAAGGCGCGGAAGTCTATGCCTGGAACGCGGTGCTGGAACAGAACACGCTCAAGCCGGGCGACCGTGCCTGGTTCAAATCGCGTCTTGCCTCGCCGCCGCCGGAAGGGCGTGCTATCGACATCCGCTTCTTCAACAAGCGCGACCTTGCCGCCGGCAGCGCCTGAGCCCGGCGCGGCGCGCGCCCGCGACGAGAGTGACCAGCCATGCCGCGCATCCTGATCGCCGACGACGAAGATTCCGTGCGCCAGCTCGTGTCGCGCGCCATCGCCATCGACGGCCATGACGTTGTCGCCGCCGAGGACGGCGCCGAGGCGCTGGAAATATTGACGCGCGAACGCGGCGCGTTCGACCTCCTGCTCACCGACATCCAGATGCCGGTCATGGATGGCATCGCGCTTGCGCTTTCCGCCGCGCGCGATTTTCCGGAACTGAAGATCCTGCTGATGACGGGCTTTGCCGACCAGCGCGAGCGCGCCTCGGGGCTGAATGCGATCGTGCATGATGTGGTGACCAAGCCGTTTTCCGTGGCGGATATCCGCACGGCCGTGGCGGACGCGCTGGCGGCGCGGAAGGGGTAGGACGTGCGCACGGAAACCGCGCGCCGGCCATCACTGCCATGACGAAAGAACAAACGCTCCCGTTCTCACGGCGCGTTTTCGCCTGAGCTTTGTCAATTCGTTGGCCCTCTCTTGGAGTGAGGGCGCAGGGAAAGCCGGGTGCCGGCGGCACCCGCTACTCACCGTGTGCGGATGTAGCAGAAGGGAATGCACACGGGTTTGACAGGTACAGCCAGGACATCCCGGCTTTCCCCGCGCAATGGCTTTACGGCTTACTTCGCGCTCTCCCCGGGGAACGGCCTTTCTTGCCCCCGTTGCCGCGCCGCCACAGGACAGCGCGGATAGACGCCAGGGTCGCGGCGCCAGGACCACACGACTTCGCCGTACGCTTCCTGCGTTTCGTCGAGTGAAGATCACCTGACGCAGCAAGCGTCCATCGCAACCCGCACCACGCTTCGTGACGATCGCGAAACGTCCCTCATGGCGACACGGGCTGGGCGGAAAGTAATTCTGATTTACGTAAATGTCAAGAACCGAATTCGGAAAATTAGCACCCAATGGCACAGGCGCTCGCTGGCGCTTCAGCAGCCGCTCGACCCAATCGAACTCGATCGACGGAAACAGACGACGGGCCGCCTAGAATTGATCGATCTGGAAGACATCCGACCGGCGCGAGATGGCCGGTCGAAAGGCAATGAACGGCAACAGCGGGTTGGGCAGCCAGTACATCCATCCCGCGAACGGCTCCCGGGTTCCGTCTGGAAGACGCAGGTCCATCCACACATAGAGGAACTTGTAGATGCAAATTCCCGGAACCCAGTTCTGATGCAACCATCTTGCCTTCAGGTACTTTCGCCTGATGTAGAGATTGCCTTCAAACGGCATGATCCCCCAAAGGCCGGAGGGGCCTTCGGCAATGACGGTGCCGGTGGCACGATGCGTTATCCGTATGTTCCGGGATGCACCGGTTCCCATGCGCTTTCTCCAACCGAAGGACGTTGCATTACGTCAGTCGCCGCGCGAACCAGCGGGAGCATTCTCCGGCTCCACATGCCCGGGTCGACTGCTTCCAGTTTCGATGGGAGCGAGCGGAATGTTACCTGGATCGGATCGGTAACGAGGGGCGGACCGCCACCGTCCGTCTTCGAGCAAACGTCTTGAGTCGTCCCGCGCCCGCGGCGACCACAGGGCTCAATAATCCTTCAGGAGCCGCTCGATGTAGTCGAGCTCGATCTGCGGACGGTTGGGATCGGCCAGCCGGCGGCGGAGCTCCTCGAGAATGCGGCGGACGCGCTCGACGTCGATCTCGCCGGGAATTTTGACCGTGTAGTCGTCGTTGAACTCGCGGCCGTGCAGGGGGCGGCCGAGCGGGTCGGTCTGGTTCCCGCCGCTCTGCTGACGACCGGCGCGGTTGCCGGGCCCCTGACTGCCGTCCATCTGGCCGTCGCCCTCACCCTGCTGCATGGCTTCCGCAAGGCTCTGCGCGCCCTTGCGCAGCGCATCCAGCGCCCTGCCCTGCGAGTCCACGGCGCCGTCGGCATTGCCCTCGCCGAGGCGGCCTGTGGCGTCACCCATGGCCGAGTCGGCCTGGTCCAGGCCGTCCTCGCCGTCACCCTGTTCACCGCCCTGGCCCTGCTGTCCCTGCTGATCCCCGCGCTGGCCCCTGTCGCCGCGCTGACCGGGGCTCATGCCGCGCTTGGCCAGCTCCTGCTGCAGCTTCCGCAGGCGATCGCGCAGCGCCTGCTGATCCTGCTGCAGGTCGCCCATGTTCTGGTCGCCGTCCTGGTTGCCGCGCATGCGGTCGCGCCGGGAATCCTGGCCCTGCTTGAAGGTCTTGTCGCGCAACTGCTGCTGCTTGCGGATCATGTCGCCGAGCTCGTTGAGCGCCTGCTGCATGTCGTCGTCGCCGCCCTGGCCGGGCTGGGCCATCCGCAGCTCGCGCATGATGTCGCCGAGGCGCTTCAGCGCCTCCATGGCCGCCTCGCGGTTGCCGCGGCGCGCCTCGCGCTCGATTTCCTTCAACATGCTGTCGAGATCGCGCTGGGTCAGCATCTTTGTGTTGGGATCGAGCGGACGCGACAATTGCTGCGGATTGTTCCTGAGCTGCTCGGCAAGCTGGCGCAGGTACTTGTCGAGCGCCGCGCGCAGGTTCTCGGTGAGCTTCTTGATCTCCTCGTCGCTGGCGCCGCGCTCCAGCGCCTGCCGCAGCGCCTCCTCCGCCGCGCGGAGCGCCTTTTCGACATCGGAAATGTCGCCGTCCTCGATGGTGACCGCGAGCGCCCACAGGCTTGCAACGACCGCGCGCAGCTTGTCGTCGTCGGAGCGGGCTGCCTCGAGCTCCCGTGCGACGCTGTAGAGGCCGAGGTAGTGGCCTGCCTGCGGCGTGAACAGCTCCGGCGCAATCATCAGCGCGTCCAGCGCGGCATGGACCTTGTCGTTCTGGTTGGCGTCGAGCGCCAGGATGCGGCGCTGTTCGATCAGCGCGCGTGCCAGGGGCTTGGAGAACAGCCGCTGCGGCAGGCGCATGTTGAAGGGCTCGCTCTGCCCGGAATTGCCGGCCTCGTCCTTTGCGGTCAGCGTCAGGGTAACGTCGGCGCCGGCATAGGGGTCTTCGCTCAGATCCTTCAGCGTCTGGCCGACGCCGTTGCGGGTGCGCGCGTTCGGCAGCACCAGCGAGAACTGCGGTGGCTCGAACAGCGGCCGCGACGCCGCCGCGCCTTCCTTCGCGCTCTCGCCGGGCCGCGCCGAAAACTGCGCGCGGGCTTCGGTGACGCCGTAGTCGTCCTCGATCTTGTAGGACATCTGCAGCGAGCCGCGCGGCTGCCGCTCGGGATCCTTGGCCAGTGCAATGGTCGGCGGGCGATCGGGCGTGGCGGTGAATTTCCACTGCGGTTGACCGGATGGCGAGCGCACCTGCACGGTGCCATCCCCCGACACCGTGAAGTGCCGTTCATTGGTGCCCTTGGGCGCCTGCTCGGTCTGGGCTGCCTCGGTCACGCCGCCACCTGTGACGACGTCCAGCGTGCCGCCGCTCGAACGCACGATCACGGTACTGCCGGCCGGCACCGGCAGCGGGCCAGCGGCCGCGCTCTCCTTGTTGGCGGATGACAGGATGATCGGCGGCCTGCCGGTATAGACCGGCGGGGTCACCCAGGCATCGACCCGGATGTTGGCCGGCGCCAGCACGCCGTTCCAGTCGAAGGCGGATGCGACGCGCAGGTTGCGCTCGTCGCCGGCCGCGACATAGGCCGCAACCATCATGACGGCGACCAGCCCGCGTACGGCCCAGGGATCGTGGATCGCCAGGCGCGGCGACGGCAGACCGGCGCGGATGCGGGTAAGCCCGGCCAGGGTGCGGGCGCGGTTCTCCTGCCACAGCGCCAGCGCCACCGGATCGGTTGTGGTGACGGTGTCGCTCAGCGCGGTCGCAGGACGGTGACGAATGCCGGTGCCGCGGTCGAGGCGACCGAGCGCCTCTGACCGGGTCGGCCAGCGGAAGCGAATCAGCGGCCACAGCACGACAACGCCTGCGGCGGCAAACACGAACAGCCCGGCGGCGCGCGCGGCGAACGGCAGCGACAGCCACAGGCCAGCCCAGGAGACGGTGAGAAAGAATCCCGCAAGGGTCAGAAGCCGCGCCAGATGCGGCCAGGCGCGCTCCCACGCAATGGCGTAAGTGGCCCGCTGCAGGGCCTGCGTCAGCTTCAGCCGCGCCACATCGTCCGGCTCGCCGGCGGGCATCGAGGGATCGGGTTTGGCGCCGTTCAACAGCTTCTCCGGGTAGCCCTAACAAAAAGCCTAGCATAACGGCGGCCATGAGGCACGCATTCCCGGCCCTATCCCACCTCAAATCGCGCATAACACGAAGGCGTGACTGGCGCGGCCAGAGCCCGTATTTTGCCGGAACGAATTGGAGGAACACCCAAAATGGAAATCGGATTCATCGGCCTCGGAAAGATGGGCTTCCCGATGGCGCGCCGCCTGATCGAAGCCGGGCACAAGCTCACGGTATTCGACACCCAGAAAGCGGCGATGGACAGGCTGGTTGCGCTGGGCGCAAAAGCCGGCGCCTCGCCCAAGGACATTGCCGATGAGGTCGAGACCGTGATGGCGAGCCTGCCCTCGCTGCAGGCTTCGCTCGATGTCGCGACCGGCAAGGGCGGCGTGATCGAGGGCAAGCGCGTCAAGCGCTTCATCGATCTGTCCACCGTGGGTTCGCAGATGGCGGTGAAGATCCATGATCTGCTGGCGAAGAAGAACATCGCGCAGATCGACAGCCCCGTGAGCGGCGGTGTCGCCGGCGCCGAGAAAGGCACGCTGGCCGTGATGGTCTCGGGTCCGCGGGCTGATTTCGACGCGGTGAAGGCGGCGCTCGGCGTGATCGGGAAGGTGTTCTTCATCGGCGAGAAGCCCGGCTCCGGCCAGACCATGAAGCTCGCCAACAACTTCCTGTCGGCGACCGCGATGGTGGCGACCTGCGAGGCCGTGGTCATGGGCGTGAAGTCAGGCCTCGACCCGGCCGTGATGATCGACGTGATCAATGCGGGTTCGGGCATGAGCACGGCGAGCCGCGACAAGTTTCCGCGCTCGGTGCTGCCGCGCAGCTTCGATTACGGCTTCGCTACCGGGCTGATGGTAAAGGACGTGCGGCTGGCGGTGGAGGAGATGCGCTCGCTCGGGCTGTCGATGGAAGTCGCCGAAGCGGCCGGACGGCTGTGGGAAACCATCATCCGCGAACAAGGCGCGGAGTCGGACTTCACCGAAGCGATCAAGCCGATCGAGAAAAAGGCGGGCGTGATCGTCGGCGGGGCCAAGGGAAGCCACGCGGCGAAGTAGCGCCGCATAGTCTTACTCAAACATCGACATCGCATGATCCGCGTCAATCGCGGCCATGCGGGAGCAAGCCCGGCAGAGAGGCGAGGAATACGCGGTGAAGTTGGTCTATTTCGATGATTTCAAGCTCGGCGTCCTGAAGGGCGACGCCGTGGTCGATGTCAGCGCCGAGGTAAAGGACATCCCGCATATCGGCCCGGGCGATCTGATGAACGGGCTGATCGAGCGTTGGGACAGCTACCGGCCGCGGCTCGAGGCCGCGGTCGCGCGAGGCTCAGGGGTGGCGCTGTCGGGCGTCCGCATCCGTCCGCCGGTGCCGGGCCCGCGCACGATCGACTGCATGGCGGTCAACTACATGGAGGATGGCGAGCGCAGCGCGCCGGCACCGATCAACGCCTTCCACAAATCGCCGAGCGCGATCATCGGACACGGCGACACCATGGTGCTGCCCGACGTGCCGGCCACGATCTTCGAGGGCGAAGCCGAGATGGCGGTCGTCATCGGCAGGAAGTGCAGCCATGTCAGCGAAGCCGAGGCAATGAGCTGCATCTTCGGCTACATGAACTTCGTCGACGGTTCGGCGCGCGGCTTGCCCCCGCCGGGCAACGTGTTCTTCCAGACGAAGAGCCGCGATACGTTCGCGCCGATCGGCCCCTATCTCGTCACCGCAGACGAGATCAAGGACCCGCAGAAGCTGCAGGTCAGGCTGTGGAACAACGGCGTGCTGATGCAGGACTTCAATACCGACGACATGGGCCACAAGATCGCCAGGTGCATCGCCTGGCTGTCGACCATCCATACGCTGCTGCCCGGCGACATCGTCGCCACCGGCACCAATCACCGCGGTCTCAACCCGTTCATGGACGGTGACACCATCGAGCTGGAAACCGAAGGGCTCGGCCGGTTGAGGTTCGCCGTGAAGGACGATCTGAAGCGCAGTTGGGCGCGCAAGACCCGCCTCCAGATGCACGAGGAAGCCAAGGAGAAGACCCGGGGCTCCTACCCGGACATCACCCCGCAGTTGACGGGCAAATACGCGAAGTAGCCCGGCACGACCGTTTCAGATGAAGTCCTGATCCGTCGCGCGTGTATCGATGCACGCCACCTTCTCCCACAAGGAGAGAAGGAAGGGTCACAGCCACGGCGCCGTTCGATCCATCGCGATCAGCGCGTCGACATCGAGGCGCGGGCGCACCACGGCGTGCTGATCGTCCTTGACCAGCACTTCCGGCACCAGCGGCCGCGTGTTGTAGGTGCCGGACTGCACCGCGCCATAGGCGCCCGAGGTCATGATGGCGATGAGATCGCCCGACTTCAGTTCCGGCAGCTTGCGGTCGAGCGCGAGATAGTCGCCGGTTTCGCAGACCGGGCCGACGACGTCGGCGGTGATGGTGGCGGCGCCCGGCGCGGGCTGGCGCACCGGCAGGATGTCGTGATGGGCCTCATACAGCGTCGGCCGAATCAGGTCGTTCATCGCGGCATCGATGATGACGAAGGTCTTGCCGTCGCCGTGCTTCACATAGATGACGCGCGCCACCAGGATGCCGGCATTGCCGACGATCATGCGGCCCGGCTCGAACATCAGCGTGCAGCCGAGATTGTGGGTGACGCGCTTGACCATCGCGCCATAAAGGTCGGGCGTCGGCGGGGCCTCTCGGTCCATGTGATAGGGGATGCCGAGGCCACCGCCGAAATCGATGTGCGAAATGGTGTGGCCGTCGGCGCGAAGCACATGCACGAAGTCGGACAGGATGCGGTAGGCGGTCTCCAGCCGGTCGAGATCGGTGATCTGGCTGCCGATATGCATGTCGACGCCGGTGATTTGCAGGCCTGGCAGCTTCGCGGCGCGGGCATAGACGGCGCGCGCATGCGCGATCGGAATGCCGAACTTGTTCTCGGACTTGCCGGTGGAAATCTTGGCGTGCGTGCCGGCATCGACATCGGGATTGACGCGCACGGAAATCCGCGCGGTCTTGCCCGTCTCCACCGCAAGCCGCGACAGCAGTTCGAGTTCCGGCTCGGATTCGACGTTGAGGCAGAGGATGTCGGCGGAAAGCGCGGCGCGCAGCTCGTCTTCCGTCTTGCCGACGCCGGAGAACAATATCTTGCCAGGCGGGATACCCGCGGCCAGCGCCCGCTTCAACTCGCCGCCGGAGACGACGTCGGCGCCAGCACCAAGCTTCGCCAATGTGCGCAGCACCGACTGGTTGGAATTGGCCTTCATGGCGTAGCAGACCAGCACCTTCTCGCCGGCAAAGGCTTCGGAGAAGACGCGGTAATGCCGCTCCAGCGTCGCGGAGGAGTAGCAGTAGAACGGCGTGCCGACGGAGGCAGCGATATCCGCAAGGCTGACCGCCTCGGCGTGCAGCACGCCGTTGCGATAATCAAAGTGATTCATGGCGCGCTAGCTTAGTTGCCGAGGAGCGGATCGAGAATAAAAGGTCGTTTGCGGCCTTTGGATGCGGCGGGGCCCGGTTCGTTCACCGTGGGCGGCATGACGCCGGTGCGCTCGGTGCCGGGATCCGGCGCAGCGTCGGAGGCGGCGTTCATGGCATTCGGCGGCAGGTCGAGACCGCCCTTGCGGCCGCAGCCGCCGAGCGCGAGCGCAGCCGCGCTCAGAACAATGATGGCCCACCCCGACGGGGTCAGGCGCCGCGTGCTCTTCACTATCGAAATCCCCAATGCGGGCCGCACCATACAAAGATTGCTCCGTTCTGGCGAGACCCGGACCACCATGAAATCCCAGCGAATTTCGGCAGGCCGGCCCTACTTTCGCTGTTTTTCCAGCCGCTTCGCCCATGCCTTGGCCTGGGCAGCCACGTTCTTCGGCGCGGTGCCGCCGAAGCTCGTGCGGCTCTTCACCGACGAATCGACCGACAGCACCTTGAGGGCATCGGCCGTAATCTTCGGCTCGACCTCCTGCATCGCCTTCAGCGGCAGTTCGTGCAGGGCCACGCCCTGTTTCGAGGCCAGCGCCACGATGCGGCCGGTGACGTTGTGGGCCTCGCGGAACGGCATCTTCAGCGTCCGCACCAGCCAGTCGGCGAGGTCGGTGGCGGTGGCATAGCCGTCGCCGGCAGCCGCCTTCATCCGCGCCTCGTCCGGCACGAGGTCGAGCACCATGCCGGTCATGGCGCGGATGGCGAGCGACAGCGCGGCGAAAGCCTCCATCGCGCCCTGCTTGTCCTCCTGCATGTCCTTCTGGTAGGCGAGCGGCAGGCCCTTCATCACGATCAAGAGCGCATTGAGCGCGCCGATCACCCGGCCGGTCTTGGCGCGCACCAGTTCGGCGGCATCCGGGTTGCGCTTCTGCGGCATGATGGAGGAGCCGGTGGTGAACTTGTCCGAAAGACGGACCAGGCCGACCAGCGGCGAGGTCCACACCACGATCTCTTCGGCAAAGCGCGACAGATGCATGGCGCAGATTGACGCCGCCGCCAGCGTCTCCAGCACGAAATCACGATCGGAAACGGCATCGAGCGAATTGGCCATCGGCCGGTCGAAACCGAGCGCTTTTGCGGTGGCGGCGCGATCGATCGGAAACGAGGTGCCGGCAAGCGCGGCCGCGCCAAGCGGGGATTCGTTGAGCCGCTTGCGTGCATCGGCAAATCGGCCGCGATCGCGCGCGGCCATCTCGACATAGGCGAGCAGGTGATGGCCGAACGTCACGGGCTGCGCGGTCTGCAGATGAGTGAAGCCGGGCATGACGGTTCCGGCATGCTCCAGCGCGCGGTCCACCAGCGCGTGCTGGAAGGAAGCAAGCGCGGCGTCCGTCTCGTCGATGGTATCGCGGACATAGAGGCGGAAGTCGGTCGCGACCTGGTCGTTGCGCGAGCGCGCGGTGTGCAGCCGCCCGGCGGCCGGCCCGATCAGCTCCGTCAGCCGGCTCTCGACATTCATATGGATGTCTTCCAGCGCGCGCTTGAAGTCGAAATCGCCCTTGCCGATCTCGGCCAGAATCGTGTCGAGCCCCCGGGCGATGTTCTTCGCGTCCGACGCGGTGATGATCCCGCGCTCGGCCAGCATCGCAGCATGGGCCTTGGAGGCGGCGATGTCCTGGGCATACATATGGCGATCCACGTCGATGGAGACGTTGATTTCCTCCATGATCGCGTCGGGGCGCTCGGAGAACCGCCCGCCCCACATCTTGTTGCTCATGACCTCACTCGTCGCTCATTCGTGACCTTGGCCGGCTTGCCAAAACCGGCCGGGCGCGCGAAACGCCGTGGCGGCGGCGCACGTATAGGCTCTGCATAGCCATATCTCACCTGGGAAGACAAATATGCCGGAAAACCCCTCGCCCTCTCCCGTCCCGCAGCGCCGGCTGCCGGTGGCCCTGGGCCTGATCGCGGCGACCGCGCTGATCGGGTTTGCCGGGTATTATGCGCTGGGGCAGAAGCGCCCGGCGGGCGATGCCGCCTGCACGGCCGCGGTGGAGACCGCCAAGAAGATCGCGCCGCTCGCCCAGGGCGAGGTGGCCGCGGTCACCATGGCCTCGACGCCCCTGCGGCTGCCGGACCTCGCCTTCGAGGATGCCGACGGCAGGCCGAAAAAGCTCTCCGACTGGCGCGGCAAGACCGTGCTGCTGAACCTCTGGGCCACCTGGTGCGTGCCCTGCCGCAAGGAGATGCCGGCGCTGGACGAGCTGCAGGGCAAGCTCGGGAGCAAGGATTTCGAGGTGGTCGCGGTCAATATCGATACCCGCGATCCCGAAAAGCCCAAGAATTTCCTGAAGGAGGCCAAGCTGACCAAATTGGCGTACTTCACCGACCAGAAAGCCAAGGTTTTCCAGGATCTTAAAGCCGTCGGCCGGGCGCTGGGCATGCCCACTTCGGTGCTGGTGGACGCGCAGGGCTGCGAAATCGGCACCATCGCCGGCCCCGCCGAATGGGCAAGCGAGGACGCCATCAAGCTGATCAAGGCTGCGATGAAGCCGGGAGCTGCTTCTTAGGCGAGTCTGTCGAGGGAGCCGCCGACTCCGGCGCCAAGATTGGCCTGCGAGGGCTGACCAAGCAGGGTCTGGACGGCGAATTTCTCCGCGTCCGCATTGTTCTTTACAATGGCGGCGGCGATCTGCCCCCTTGTGTTTCCGGCCTGCATGGCGAGCAGGCTCGAAACCATTGCCATCATTTCCATACGCGGAATCCTTAACTCCAGCCCGACACCCTACCGGGCGAGGGTTAACGAATGCTGGAGACGGGCGGAGAGGAAATGCGCCTCAGCGCGTCGGGACCGGCTTGTCGCCGCGATAGTCGTAGAAGCCGCGCTGCGTCTTGCGGCCGAGCCAGCCGGCCTCGACGTATTTCACCAAGAGCGGGCACGGGCGATACTTGGAATCGGCGAGCCCCTCGTGCAGCACCTGCATGATCTGCAGACAGGTGTCGAGGCCGATGAAGTCGGCGAGCTCCAGCGGCCCCATCGGATGGTGGGCGCCGAGCTTCATGGCAGCATCGATCGCCTCGACGTTACCCACACCCTCATACAGCGTGTAGATCGCCTCGTTGATCATCGGCAGCAGGATGCGGTTGACGATGAAG
>JAHCKB010000070.1 GCA_026125985.1 Bradyrhizobium sp. | reverse complement strand
GCGTTGCCTATGAAGGCCACACCAGCATCAACGACCCCAACACTTATGTCGTGGTCGAGCGCTGGGAAACGCGCGACGACCTCAATGCGCATGGCCGCGCCCCGCACATGAAGGTTTGGCGCGAATATTCCGCGCCGCTCAAGGCCGCGCCGACGGTGATCGAGATCATCAGCGCCGACAAGGTGGATACGATCAAGGCATGATCCGGGCGACGCAGGTTCGGGGGCAGTACCGGTGGGTTGAAGCGCCCGCCGACACGGTGGTGCTTGACTTCGACGACCGCCATCGCCGGCGGATGGCGATGACCGGCACGCGCGGTCTCGAATTCCTGCTTGACCTGGAGAACGCCGTGGCGCTCCGCGGCGGTGATGCGCTGGTGCTGGAAGACGGCAGGCTGGTCGAGGTGGTGGCGGCGCCCGAGCCGCTGGTCGAGATCAGGGGAGTCGATCCAGCCCATCTGGTGCGGATCGCCTGGCATCTCGGCAATCGGCATTTGCCGACGCAGATCGCGGGTAAGGGCCTGCGCATTCGCCGCGACCACGTCATTGAGGCGATGGTGAAGGGGCTCGGCGCCCGCGTCATCGAGATCGAGGCGCCGTTCGATCCCGAGGGCGGCGCCTATGCTGCCACCCATGCCGCGCACGATCATGGCCACGGCCACCACCATGACCACGGTCATGGCCACGCCGGCCATGGCCACGCGTATCATCATGGCGATCATCATTCTGATCATCATCATCACCATGACGAGCATTGCGGCCACGAGCATCACCACGGCGACACCCATGCTCATGACCACAAGTAGCGGGGAGCCGCCGGAGGCGCGTGCCATGAGCGCGAGCGAGGCGGCCGCGCTCTACCGTCTGATGACCTGGCTGTCGCCCGCGTTCCCGGTCGGTTCGTTCTCCTATTCCAGCGGCATCGAATGGGCGGTGGAGGCCGGCGACATCAGCGACGCCGTCACCCTGCGGGATTGGTTGTCCGCGATGCTTACCGACGGCGCGGGCTTTTGCGACGCCGTGTTTCTGGCGCAAACGCATCGCGCGGTATTTTCCCACGACGATTCGGCCCTGCACGACATCGCCGAGTTGGCCGCGGCGTTTGTGCCCTCGCGCGAGCGCCAGCTCGAGACCACGACGCAAGGCCGCGCCTTCATCGAGGCCTCGCGCTCGGCATGGTCATGCGAGGGGCTGGAGGAGATCGTCATGGCCTGCGGCGGGCCGATCGTCTATCCGGTCGCCGTCGGCCTCGTCAGCGCCGCGCATGCCATTCCGCTCGAGCCAGCGCTGCATGCTTTCCTGCATTCGGTGGTCTCGAACTGGATTTCCGCGGGCGCTCGTCTCGTTCCGCTCGGCCAGACCGACAGCCAGCGCGTGCTGGCGCAGCTCGAGGAGGATGTCGCCGCCACGGCGAAACGCGCGATCGGTGCGACACTCGACGATCTCGGCAGCGCCACCTTCCGCGCCGATCTCGCCTCGCTGCGGCACGAGATGCAATACACGCGGCTGTTCAGATCATGAGCGGCGGATCAAACACGTAAGGAAACCAAATGCCCAAATCCCACGGACCCCTGCGGGTCGGCGTCGGCGGTCCGGTCGGATCCGGCAAGACCGCACTGATGGACCTGCTCTGCAAGAACATGCGCGAGCGCTACGACATCGCGGCGATCACCAACGACATCTACACAAAGTGGGATGCCGAGTTCCTGGTGCGGTCGGGTTCGCTGACGCCGGACCGCATCGCCGGCGTGGAGACCGGCGGCTGTCCGCACACTGCGATCCGCGAGGATGCCTCGATGAATCTCGCGGCCGTGGCCGACATGCGCGCCAAGTTTCCCGATCTCGACCTGGTGTTGATCGAATCCGGCGGCGACAACCTGGCGGCGACTTTTTCGCCGGAACTGGCTGACCTCACGATCTACGTCATCGACGTTGCCGCCGGCGACAAGATCCCCTCCAAGGGCGGTCCCGGAATTACCCGCTCCGACCTGCTGGTCATCAACAAGATCGACCTTGCGCCCCATGTCGGCGCATCGCTGGAGAAGATGGATACCGACGCGAAAAGGATGCGCGGCGAGCGTCCGTTCGTGATGACGAATCTGAAGAAAAGCGAGGGCCTTGACCGCATTGTCGCGTTCATCGAGGCCAAGGGTGGCCTGCGGCCGGTTGCGAAAGCCAGGGCGGGCTGATCCTGCGCCTCCTGGCTTAAGAATTGTTCCGCCGAATTTCTTCGGGGAGGCGGGAACCAAATGCCGCCGGCGCGGTTGAAAACTCCCGGCCTCGCGGTGACCAAGGTGTCGTACCCGGTGTGACTGTCCGCGAGCCGAGTTCTGTTGCGTCCGAATGACTGCTCCGCCAATATCCTGCGCGATTTGCTCCCACGTCTCTTGCGGCTCCGGTCGTCATCCCGGGGCGATATGGATGCGTCGCTTGGCTTACTGTCACCTTTTGATTTCCGAGTAGGCGGTGGTTCGGCTCGGGTTCATCGTCGGCTTGATCGGGTTGATCGGGGTCCTGCTCTCCGGCGGCGCTGCCTGGCGCGTCTACCATCAGGAGCTGGCGATCGACCGTATCGCGTTCGCGCGCGCCGTCGACGTTCATGCGAGCCTGGTGCAGGACCGCCTCACCGAGCGCGAGCTGCTTGCCCGCGTGGCATCCGGGCTGTTCCGGGCGCCCGCCGCGGTGAAGGCCAACATGCTGCAGCCGCTGCGCTCGTCGATCTATGCCTTCAAGGCCGATTTCGTCGTCGCCGCCTGGATCGCACGGCTGAAGCCCGGCGAATTTGCTGCCGCCCAGCGCGCGCTCGCCGACGAGAGCTTCGCCAATTCCGTCATTCGCGATTTCGACGACAGGCCGCTCGACGTGAGGGCGATCGACAAGCCGGTCAATGTGCTGATGGATCTGGAGCCGCGCAACGCCGAAACCGTTACGTGGCCCGGCCGCGTGCTCGACAGCCATTCGATCGTGGGACCCACGCTCGCCAAGGTGCTGGCCGAGGGAAAGCCCGTCGCCTCCGACCCCTTCACGCTGCTGCGCAAGGAGGGCCCGCTCGGCATCGTGCTTGCCGCCCCCGTGCTGCAGGATGGTACGCAGCCGGCCGGCTTCGTCACTTTCTCCTACGAAATCGGGCCGCTGATGCTGGCCAATGACGACAGCTCCCTGTTTTCAGTGAGGCTGCGCAATCTAAACTTGCCTGGCAAAGAACTGGTCGCAAGCGAGCAAGGCGTTGTGACCGAGCGGGCGATCTCAGGAGAGGGCCCAGCACCGTCGATCTCGCGCACCGTCAGCTTCGGCGGGCGCGACTGGTTGCTCGCCTACTATGCCAAGCACAACGCCCTGCAGCGCGCGCAGCAGACCGCAGGCATCGTGGCGGCGATCGGCCTTGCCATCACCGGCATCATCTGCGGGCTGTTCGGCTATGTCGTGCACAACAATCTCCGGCTCAGCCGCGAGATCGAGGTGCGCATCGGCTTCGAGCGGCGGCTCACCGCCGTGATCGACGAGCTCAATCACCGGGTCAAGAATATTCTCGCCGTGATCCAGTCGATCGTCACCCGCACACTGCGGCACGGCGCGGACGTGGACGTGGCGCGCGAGCTGCTGATCGGCCGCATCCATGCCATGTCCAACGTCGTCACGCTGCTGAGCGAAAGCCAGTGGCAGGGCGTCGGAATCAGGGGCCTGTTCGAATCGCGCGCGATCCCGCATGCCGACCGCATCACCATCGAAGGTCCCGACATCGTCGTGAGCGCGCGCGCCGCGCAGAGTCTGTCGCTGCTGTTCTTCGAACTCGCTTCGCATTCCGACGAAGGCCTGTCGGTGGTCGGCAAGCACCCGCACGTCGTCGCCCGCTGGGAGACCACCGGCGAGGGGCCGGAAAGCGTCTTTCATTTCCGCTGGGAGGAGTTCAACACCTCGGAAGCGACGCGCCGGCCCGACAGCGACTTCGGCCTGATCCTGCTCGACCGCGTTGCGCCGGAGGCGCTCGGCGGCACGGCCAAGCGCTACTTCACCGAGGTCAGCTACGTCTATGAGCTGACCGCGCCGATGGAGACCGTGGTCGACATGAACGAACGCGACCGGACCGAGCAGCTCTCCGCGCCGCTCCGCTAGACTGCGCTTGCCGGCGGAACCAGGCGTGTGCCGGCGCATTGTGTCCCCATCAAATCACCAAGGAGATGGCTGATGGGACGATACATGTTGTTGTGGCTGCTTGGCGTGCCGATTCCGATTCTGCTCCTGATCTGGGCGTTCGGCGGCCTGAACTGAACAGGCAAGGCGGGACGGCGCCGTTCTCTCCGGTGGCGGATCATCCGCAAAAAAAGGCGGCCGTTCACGGCCGCCTTTTCCATGTTCGCTCTTCTCGCCCTTGCTATCCGTTGCCGCCGATCACTGCGCGCACGGTGTCGTCGGGTCCGAAATCTTCGGCGCCGTCGACATAGAGCAGCGCGGAGAGTTTCGAGCGCGCGCGATTGACGCGGCTCTTGATGGTGCCCACCGCGCAGCCGCAGATGGCGGCGGCGTCCTCGTAGGAGAAGCCGGAGGCGCCCACCAGGATCAACGCTTCGCGCTGGTCCTGCGGCAGCTTGTCGAGCGCGGCCCGGAATTCCTCGAACTCCAGATGCGCGCCTTGCGACGGCTGCGTCTTCAGTGTCTTGGCGTAATTGCCTTCCGAGTCCTCCACCTCGCGCCGCCGTTTGCGATAGTCGGAACGAAACAGGTTGCGCAGGATGGTGAACAGCCAGGCCGGCATATTGGAGCCGGGCTGGAACGAGTCGATGTTGGCGATCGCCCGCAGCAGGGTTTCCTGCACGAGATCGTCGGCACGATCGCCATTGCCCGAAAGCGAGATGGCGAAAGCGCGCAGGTTTGGAACCGACGCCAGAATGTCGTCGCGGAGCTGGTCGGTGAGAGGCATCAGTCCCTCCCGTCGTTCTTGGAATCGTCCCCGCCCTGCACTTCCGGCTGATCCAGTTTGCGGATCATGTCCGCAAAGCGGTCCGGCACGCCCTGCCGTACCACGTCGTCATACATGGCGCGGAGCTGATGGCCGATTCGGGCCTGGATTTCCGCATTGAGGGCGCCCTGTTTTTTCGGGACGCCCAGTGGATTTGCTTGTGACTTTACTTCCTTCATGCTTCGATTTCCGCCTCCCGGGAGTTAAGTCAATGATTTTTCAGTAATTTTTTCGGTTCTAAAAACTTGGTTCCGTCCATATCGAAGGGGGGTAATGCAAATACGGGCCAATGGTTCCGCGGCGCAGGCCATTTTATTTGGAACTTTCTTGCCGGCCGAACGTTGTGGCCGGGTTGGGGAACCGGGTCGCTCCCTCGAAGTTTGCCGACCCAAAGCCAGATATGGAGTGGGGATGTCCCGTTCACAGGTCGTTGCCGAACACCTTCCGTTGCTGCGCCGTTATGCCCGCGCGCTGACGGGTAACCAGTCTTCCGGCGATGCCTATGTCGCTGCCATGCTGGAAGCGCTGCTGCAGGACGCCTCGTTGCTCGACGAGAGTCATGGCCCGCGCGCCGGACTGTTCCGGCTCTTCACCCGGATCTGGAACTCGGTTTCGGTGAACGACAAGAGCGACGTGACGCCGCTGCCGCTGCCCTCGGAGCGCCGGCTGTCCAACATCACGCCGCTGCCGCGCCAGGCGTTCCTGCTGCTGTCGCTCGAGGGCTTCTCCGAAGAAGAGGTCGCCTTCATCCTCGGCGTCGATGTTGCCGAGACGCGCCGCCTGGCCGACGCCGCCGGCCGCGAGATGGCTGACGACATCGCCACCGACGTGCTGATCATCGAGGACGAGACCTTCATCGCGATGGATCTCGAAAGCCTCGTGAAGGGGCTCGGCCACAATGTGATCGGCGTGGCGCGCACGCATGGCGATGCGATTGCGCTCGCCAAGAACCGCAAGCCCGGCCTGATCCTCGCCGACATCCAGCTCGCCGACGGTTCCTCTGGCCTTGACGCGGTGAACGAACTCCTGCGTACCTTCGAGGTGCCGGTGGTCTTCATCACCGCCTATCCCGAGCGCTTCCTCACCGGCGAGCGCCCGGAGCCGGCGTTCCTGATCTCGAAGCCGTTCCAGCCCGCCATGGTCTCGGCGGTGGCAAGCCAGGCGCTGTTCTTCCAGCGCAACTCGCGCAACCGCGAGCCCAGGGCTGCCTCGGCCTGAGGCCACTGTCGACGGGATCAGCGACAATGAATCCGATCCGGCGCGCCATCCCTGACGCGCCGGATTTTTTTGCGCGTCTGATCCGCTTCCCGCACACCTCTTGGGGAGTGGAGCCCGCTTCTGCGGGCTGCTAAGCATGATCCGGAAAAGTGTGAAGCGGTTTTCCGAGAAGATCATGCGCAAACAACGACCTGAAGCGCGATGACGATTCATCCCGATCTCATCGCGCTTTGATCCCTCATGGATTCCTCCCGCCGCGGCCGCGCGATCGGCTTTCTCTGCCTCGTGGTCACCGCCGCCGGCTGGGCGCTGAACTGGCCCCTGATGAAGCTCCTGCTGCAGCAATGGCCGCCGCTGTTCGCGCGCGGCCTTGCCGGCACGCTTGCCGCGCTGATCCTCGCCGTCCTGGCGCTCGGCCGCCGCGAGCGCCTCGCGGTGCCCCGCGCGGCCGTGCCGCGGCTGATCCTGGCCTCCTTCACCAACGTCTTCGCCTGGATGGGATTCGGCACCATGGCGATGAAATACGTCACCGTGGGAGAGGGCGCGCTGATCGCCTACACCATGCCGATCTGGGCCATGCTGCTGGCCTGGCCGTTCCTGCATGTCACCCCGACATTGCGCGATATCGCAGCTCTGGTGCTGGGAGTGGCCGGCGTCGCGCTGCTGCTGGGGACGGACGGCTTTGCCTTCACCGCCGGCAAGCTGATCGGCATTGCGCTCGCTCTGTCCTGCGCCATCCTGTTTGCGCTCGGCAACGTGCTCAACCGCGCGCAACTGCCGATGCCGCCGCTGGTGGTCGTCGCCTGGCAGGTCGGCCTCGGCTGCCTCGTGATGCTCGTGCTTGGCGTCGCCTTCGAGCATCCCGATTACGCGGCGATCACGCCCGCCGGCATCGCCTGCTTCATCTACATGATGCTTGTGCCGATGGGCCTCTGCTATCTCACCTGGTTCGAGACGCTGCGTCGCCTGCCACCGACTTCGGCCTCTACCGGCATGCTGCTGGTGCCCGTGATCGGCGTCGTCTCCGCAGCGTTCATCCTCGGCGAGCCCCTCGGCCTGCGGGAGGTGGCCGCGATGGTGCTGACGCTCGGCGGCGTCGCGCTTGCGCTGGGCAAGGCGTGAGGCGCACCTACTGCGCCGCGTCAGCCAACCGGCTGTGATTGCAGGTGATTTCGGAAAACCTGCAAGGTCGCCGGCCGCCGTTCCGCCCGCCGGACTTGCAATTCCGGGGCATGATCTATAGATAGGCCTTATTCGATTAGCCGCTGTGCCTTTCTGAATGCGCCCGCGGGCTATTTCCCAAAGACATCGACCAGTTGAATTCAAGCGCGCGAATGGTCGCGCGCCTCATGCTTTGGAGCAGAATATGCCTACAGGTACAGTCAAGTGGTTCAACGGCCAGAAGGGCTTCGGCTTTATCCAGCCGAACGACGGCGGCAACGACGTGTTCGTGCACATCAGCGCCGTCGAGCGCGCAGGCCTTTCCGGCCTCGCCGAGGGCCAGAAGGTCAACTTCGAAATCAAGGCCGACAAGATGCGGGGCAAGTCGAGCGCGGAAAATCTGTCGCTGGCTTGATCCGACCGCACCGTTTCACGGATGTACTGAAACGGTGATGCTGCCCGCTCGATCCCGGGATTGAGCGGGCTTTGCTTTTTCTATCTCCCGGTGGAGGGTTGCGCGATGGTGGACCGAAGATCGGCGGAACCCTCTCCGGCAGCCATCGCGCGCGCCAATCGCCAGCGGCTGGCGCAGGAGGAAGGCGCTCGCGCCATGGAAGACGTCACGCGCGAGGCCGTCGCCATTCGCAAGAACATGGCGCGCCTGCGCGAGCTGCGGCTGGCGAAAGAGGCGGAGCAGGCGCTTCTTCCCAAGCCCGACACTTCTGGCGAAAAGAAGCCGCGGAAGAAGGCCGCGAAGTAATCCAAGCGGGGTCCGCTCGCTGCCCCTTTGCGAGATCAAAGCGTTGCCCGGAATGAAGCTCGACCAGCGTCTCCAGGAGTCGTGGCGCTGAAGCGCTGAAGTTTCTGGTGCGCGTCCGTCGGGCTGCGCCAAAAAAGAAGGGCGCGACCGGCATCACCGCGGCCGCGCCCTCTGTCACCGGTCAATGGGGCAGGGGGGATGACCGGCTTGCTGGAAAGACTCCCGAGCCCACGAATCGTTCCAGGTTTCCTGAAAAAGTCGCCCTGCGACAGATCGGCCCGCTTTCGCGAAAAATCCGCTCGCCGACCGTGCCCCAAATCACACGCGCTTGATTTACCGGGCGGGCGAGGAAACCCGCCTTGTCCATCCGCGTTGTTCCCGTGCTTCTCCATGGAGCGAGGGACAAATGCAGATGTCGCAGAAATCCAGGATCGTTTTCACCGCGCTGGCCGCCATCGCCACCCTCGGCGTCGCGCAGATCGCCGCTGGCGAAGCGGTTTCAGGCGCGACGCTGGCCGACCGGTTCCAGGCGCTGGGGGAGCCCGACGGCATCAACCGCACCGCCAAGGCCGACCGGGAGGTCGCCGTGCCGCAGACCGCTGGCCACGGCCGCACCGTCCTGCTGAAGATTGAAAGCCTCGCCGACACCTCTGTGCTCGTCCGCCTCCCGCGCGACAAGGAAGCCCGCAATCGTGCACCCGCACGGCCGTCGGCGAAGCCGGCCGGCGATAAGAAGATGGCGACGGCCTGCGAACCGCCGGTCAGCGTGCTGGCGGAAGTGGCCAAGCTGCTGCAACCGGGCAGGTGCGTGACGTAGGCGGCGGGTTCTGGTTTGGATCGATCGCGCGCGCCTGGGTTCACCTCTCCCAAGGGAGAGGTGAATTCCCAATTCCGGGTGACGCCTATTTCGGTCCCGCGATCGTCTTCGAGGACCCCTCGGGTGCCGATTGCATGCCCGGGGGTGTTTGTCCCTGCGGGCTTGCTGCCGGCGCGCCGCCGCTGCCTGTCGTGATCGGGCCGGTTGGCCCCTGTGGCTGCGTCCGGCCGTTATCCTCCAGCTCGGTCTTGCCGGTGCTGTAGTGCGAGTGCCGGTTATCGGCGGGATCGTTGCCGGAAGTGGTCTGGGCCGAGGCGAACGGCAGCGGCGTTACGATGCAGAGCAGGATGAACAGGCGTCGCATGGGGTTCTCCGAGGGTTCGCCTTTCCAACCCTCAGGAGTGGCTGCTTGTTCCCGCCTACAGAAACATCTCCGCGAAATCGATCGTCGACCGCGTGCCGACCTGCTCGAAATTCGCATCGAGCCATGTTTTCGCGGCGTCGCGGCCGGCGTCGCGCAGGCGGCACAGGAAGCTCCATTCGGGGTGAAACTGCGTTGCGGCGCCGAGCTCGGACATCAGGGGATCGTTGCCGATCCAGTGCATGAACATGCGCCTGTGCTTCTCGCTGTCGAGTTCGCCGGCATCGATCAGCCTGGTGGCAAAGGCCACCGCGCGCATCTCTCGCATCAGCGAGGAGTTGAAGCTGATCTCGGTGATCCGGTGCAGCACGTCAGCGGCGCTCGCCGGCAATTCATCGCGGCGGATGGCGGTGACCTGCACAATGATGACGTCGCGCGAGCCCGCACGGTAGATCAGGGGATAGATCGCGGGATTTCCGAGATAGCCGCCGTCCCAGTAATGCTCGCCCTCGATCTCGATCGCCTGGGAATAGGGTGGCAGGCAGGCCGACGCCAGCACCGCATCGACCGTGAGCTTCGGCCGCTCGAATACCTTCAGCTTGCCCGACCGCACATTGGTGGCGTTGAAGAACAGATGCGGCGCATTGTCGTCGTGATTGATCCGGTCGAAATCCACCACGCGCGTCAGCAATTCGCGCACCGGATTGAAGTGGAAGGGATTGAGCAGGCCGGGCGGCAGCGTGTGGGTCATGGCGTGGATCGCGGCATGCACGGGGTGCCATTCCGGCGGCAGCTTCATCGTCTGGATCCACTGGTCCCAGGGCGAGAAGAAATCATGCACCAGATCCATCTGCGAGACCTGGTGCCAGAAATCGTGCAGCGCTGCGCGCGCCGCTTCCGGCCCGCCCGACACCATGCCGGAAGCGAACGCCGCTGCGTTCATCGCCCCGGCGCTGGTCGCGCTGATCGCCTCGATGCCGAGCCTGCCGTCCTCCAGCACCCTGTCGATCACGCCCCATACGAACGCCCCATGGGCGCCGCCGCCCTGCAACGCAAGGCTTACCTTCTTCAACGGCTCGCTACCCACCACGCGTCCCCGACAAACCTTCGACTAACTGCCCGACCGGGCAGTTGCCCGGGCGAGCGGCATGATTCCGCGTTCTTGCGGGGGCGATGTAAAGCCCCTTTTTCACTGCACAGGACATCGGCGCGTCCGGCCCTGAAGCCGGTCAGATGCGGCAATCTGGCATGACGGGCAAATCGGTGAAATCGCGTCAAGCCTGCCTGTGAAAAATATTCTGCTTTACCGAATTTGCGAACTGGTGCATAAGCGACCCAGCCCGTGCCACCATGAGGGGACGCTGCGCATCGTCACGTTACGTTGGCACGGGTTGCGATGGACGCTTGCTGCGTCAGGTGATCTTCACCCGACGAAACGCGGGAAGCGTACGGCGAAGTCGTGTGGTCCCGGCGCCGCGACCCTGGCGTCTATCCGCGCAGCCCTGTGGCGGCGCGGCAACGGGGGCAAGAAAGGCCGTTCCCCGGGGAGAGCGCGAAGTAAGCCGTAAAGCCATTGCGCGGGGAAAGCCGGGATGTCCTGGCTGTACCTGTCAAACCCGTGTGCATTCCCTTCTGCTACATCCGCACACGGTGAGTAGCGGGTGCCGCCGGCGCCCGGCTTTCCCTGCGCCCTCTGGAATCAGAGGGCCGACGAATTGACAAAGCTCAGGCGAAAATCGCGTCGTGAGAACGAGAATGCTTGCCCTCGTTGCTGTTTGAAATTCGAGGCAGAGGCGCGATTGCCTGTGAGGCAAGCTACTCCGCCGGCTCGTCAGCCTGTGCGTATCCACGCGCGGCGAACAGCCCCAGCGCGACGCCGCCGATCGCAAGGATAGGCACCACCCGCTTGATCCCGATCGCACGGGCCACCTGGATCCCCACGGCCACCATGGCGGGATCGAACAGTGGGCCATTCGCCGCCGCCTTCGCGGCCCTCTCGGCGCGGACCTTGGCCTGATGCTTGCGCACCATGTAGCTGCCGGCCGCAACTGCCGAGACCGCAAAGAAGACGGCCGCGCCCGCAAGGCAGGCTTCGATGGCGCCGTAGCGTTCGAGGGCGAACATGAAGGCGGCGGCGCACAGGAAACAGGTGGTGATAAACAGGGCGAAGGCGGCGGCCATCGCCAGCGACGTCAGCCGCAACGCGGTGCCGGTCGAGTCCTTGATATCATCGATCATTCGCTGAAACATCGCTGCGCCTCGTCCGGTAGAGCACGTCGACGAAATGTGCGGCTGCCCGCCAGCGCCGCCATCCGTCCCAAAGAGTCCTGCCTGCGTCCGACGTCATGTCTCGCCTCAGCGGCGCCAGGTGACGCCGATCAGAAAGCCGAGGCCGATGGCGAGACCCATGGCGGCGATCGGACGCTGAACGATCGCGTCCTCCACGGTCTCCTCGATGGTGGCGGCCGCGTCCTGCGCCGCATCCATCATCGCGCTTCCCCGCTCGGAGAGATCGCCGATGGCGCCTTCCGCGCTGGCGCGGGCCTGTTTGTAGGTCCGGCGCGCCTCCTTGCGCGCGGTGCCGGCAAGCGAATTCATCAGATCCGTGATCTGGCCGGCGAGCGCAGAGATGTCGCCCTTGACGGCGCTGACGTCCTTTTCGAGGCGGTCGATGTTCGTGGTGTCCATCATGTTGCTATCCTGCTTTTCACCGGGGAATTCGTTGCGGAGAAAACTCCCTCATGCGCCGGAAGTTCCGCAGCGGAGGCCCGATCAATCTTCCGGCAATTGCGGCGCGTCGACCGGCATCAGATGCTCCTTCAGCACCAGCGCGACGATCAGCAGCGGCGCGGACAGGAACGCGCCCATCGGTCCCCACAACCAGGTCCAGAACGCGAGCGTCAACAACACGGCAAGTGCGTTCAGGGCCAGGCGGCGGCCGATGATGGTCGGGGTGATGAAATGGCCTTCGAAGAAGGTGAGGGCGGCAAACAGCAGTGGTGCGGCCATCGCCCCGCCCAGCGTCGGCATCGCCACGATGCCGACCACGGCGAGCACCGCGAAGGTTGCGACCGGACCGATGATGGGAACGTAGTTCAGCGTTGCGGCCAATGCGCCGAGGCCCGCGGCGTTGGGCATGCCCGTGATGACGCAGATGAGGCCCGTGGCGATGCCGACCCCGGCATTGATCATGGTGACGGTGATGAGATAGCTGGCGAGATGTTCCTCGATGTCGTTGAGGATGCGCAGCGTGCGCAGCCGCGAGACGCGGTCGCCGAAGGTCATGATCGTTGCGCGGCGCAGATCCTTCCAGCTCGCGATGAACAGCACCAGCGTGGCGAAGAACAGAACGAATTCGGTGAAGGTCGGCGACAGGAATTCGAGCGCCGCCGGCACCCACTCGAATTTGGGCATCTGGAAGCCGGTCAGCGTATCGGAGCCGCCGAGCATGATCTGAAGCTCGTGCCAGAGCGCCAGCGGCCGGTCGAAAAGGCGCAGCTTGTCCTTCAGTATGGCTGCGAGCTCAGGCAACCGCGAGCTCCACTCCATCGCAGGCGTTGCGATCAGCCCGACGATGAACGCTCCCAGCGCGGCGGCCGCGATGACGATCAGAATCGCGCCGACGCTGCGGGGAATGCGATGGCGTTCGAGGAAGCCTGCCGCCGGCGACAGCATGGTCCCGACCACGAAGGCCATCACGACAGGCAGGAAGAATGCCTTGGCGACATAGAGCACGGTGGTGATGGCGATGAGAAGCAGCCCGACCAGCGCGATCGCCACCACTTCCTGACGGCGGATCAGCGGCGGCAGGGCGGCCGCGCTGTCGGACATGGGTGTGCCGATCGGACGCGAGGGCTCGTCCCTGGAAGAGTGACGCTCGGTGGCGGCGCGCACGAATGGTCTCCCTCGCGCAAAGGCGCTGTGTTTCGGAACGCT
Source organism: Bradyrhizobium sp. (assembly GCA_026125985.1). Taxonomy (GTDB): domain Bacteria; phylum Pseudomonadota; class Alphaproteobacteria; order Rhizobiales; family Xanthobacteraceae; genus Bradyrhizobium. Next base: position 2,718 of record JAHCKB010000070.1, on the reverse strand, counting down.
GCCGCGCCCAGCCTTGGGGAAAATTGGCGCGGATATAACGCGGCTGATGGCATCGGGTTCCATCGCAGTCGTGCAATCGGTCGTTGCGTGTAAGACGCGGCCCGCGGCGGAACGCTGCGGCAGCGACGGCGTTTGTAGGAAGCAGAGCATCACGGTGATGCGTATCCGAATGGGGCAGCCCATGAGACATTCAGCCAATCCGTTCCGTCGGTCGTCCGTCCGCGCAATGCTGCTTGCTGCCGCGCTGCTGGTCACGCCGGCGGTCCTTTCGACTCCGGCCAATGCGCAGACGCTGGGCTATGCCGCCGTGCAGCAGAATTTCCCGTCAGATTACGTGAGCCCCGAGGCGACCGGGGATGCAGTGCTACCCGAGCGCCTGCGCCGCACGACCGTTGCCTTTGATACCAGGGAGGCGCCCGGCACCATCGTGATCGATACCGGCGGCACAGCGCTCTACTACGTGCTTGGGCAAGGCCGGGCCATCCGCTACAGCGTCGGCGTCGGCCGGGAGGGATTTACCTGGTCCGGTGTGCAGACCGTCAGCCGAAAGGCGGAATGGCCGGACTGGCACCCGCCGGCAGAGATGATCGCGCGCCAGCCCTATCTGCCGCGCTTCATGGCCGGCGGCCCCGGCAACCCGCTGGGGGCCCGGGCGATGTATCTCGGCTCCAGCCAGTACCGCATCCACGGCACCAACGATCCCTCGACCATCGGCAAGTTCGTGTCTTCAGGGTGCATCCGTCTGACCAATGAAGATGTGATCGATCTTTTCAGCCGGGTCGATGTCGGCGCCAAGGTCGTGGTGTTGCCGAAGAATGCACCGCTGAAGCTGGAAGCGCGTCATCCCGTACGTCCGGCAGCGCCCGTGGGCCGCCAGGCCATGGTGCTGACGACGCGAATGAATTGAGGAAGATGCAGATGGCAGTCCGTCTCGCTAAGCACTGGTTGGTCGGCGCGGTGACTGTGCTCGCCGTTATCGTCATCGTGCCGTCGGCACAGGCGCAGGATTTCTTCTCCAACCTGTTCCGCGGCTTCGAGCGTCCAGATACTCCGATAGTCCGGATGCCGCTCGGCGAGAACTTCCGGGACAATTCACGGCGGGTCGAACAGCCGGATGATTTCCAGCAGGACGATCAGCAGGCGCAGCCGCGCCGGCGTTATGGCGGCGGGCAGGCATTCTGCGTGCGCACCTGCGACGGTCGGCACTTTCCGGTCTCGGGATCGGACAGAACGAGCCGTGCAGCGGCCTGCAACAGCCTGTGTCCGTCGGCGGAGACCAGGGTCGTCTATGGCAGCAACATCGACAATGCGGCGACGGAAAGCGGCAAACCCTATTCCGAACTGCCCAACGCCTTCCGCTATCGCGACGAGATCGTCGCCGGCTGCACCTGCAATGGCAAGGACTCGATGGGGCTTGCCCGGATCGAAATCGAGGACGATCCGACCTTGCGCAAGGGCGACATCGTTGCGGGCGAGAACGGGCTGGTGGTTGCCACCCGGAGCGCCAACCGGCGCGGGGCCTCGGTGGAGTTTTCGCCGGCCTCGGAACGGATCAAGGCGCGCTTCAGGAGCCCGCTGGTGGTCGCGAAGGGGAGGGACTGACGAGAAAAATGCCGCAGGGGCCCGATCATTCGGGTTCCTCGGATGGAACCGGCCGGCGTCCCGCCAGTTAACGATGCGTTGCCAGCGCGGTCGTTTTCAGAAAGGGTCTTCTAATGCTCGTCGGCGTGCTCGTCACATTTCTTGTCATCATCCTCGTTCTTTATCTGATCAACATGCTGCCGCTCGACGGCCGCGCCAAGCAGATCAGCCGGGTCATCGTGATCATCCTCGGCGTGATCTCGCTGCTGAAATACCTCGCCGTGTTCTAGAAGTTACTCCAAAAGAAAAAGCCCCGGCCTCGGCCGGGGCTTTTCAAAGTTGGTCGTCGGGGGCCGGTCAGCCCGCCGCCTTCGCTTCCTTGCGGCGCGCGTGCAGGATGAATTCGGTGTAGCCGTTCGGCTGCTCGCGTCCCTTGAAGATGAGATCGCAGGCGGCCTTGAAGGCGACGCCGTCGAAAGCGGGAGCCATCGGCTTGTAGAGGGGATCGCCGGCGTTCTGCTTGTCGACGACAACGGCCATGCGCTTCAGCGATTCCATCACCTGGTCCCTGGTGATGACGCCCTGATGCAGCCAGTTCGCCAGGTGCTGGCTGGAGATGCGCAAGGTAGCGCGGTCTTCCATTAGCCCGACGTCATGAATGTCCGGCACCTTGGAGCAGCCGACGCCCTGGTCGATCCAGCGCACCACGTAACCCAGAATGCCCTGGCAGTTGTTGTCGATCTCCTGCTTGACGTCGTCGGGCGCCCAGTTCGACTGCGACACCGGAATGGTGAGGATGTCGGAGAGCTTGGCGCGCGGCCCGCCCTTGGCCAGCTCCTGCTGGCGGGCGATCACGTTGACCTGGTGATAGTGCAGCGCGTGCAGCGTCGCTGCCGTCGGCGAGGGCACCCACGCTGTGGTGGCGCCGGCCTGCGGATGGCCGAGCTTCTGCGCCAGCATGTCCGCCATCTTGTCGGGCGCTGCCCACATGCCTTTGCCGATCTGGGCGTGTCCGGGCAGGCCGTCGATCAGGCCGTTGTCGACATTCCAGTCCTCATAGGCCTTGATCCAGGGCTGCGCCTTCATGTCGTTCTTGCGGATCATCGGACCCGCTTCCATCGACGTATGGATCTCGTC
>JAHCKB010000007.1 GCA_026125985.1 Bradyrhizobium sp. | reverse complement strand
CTACTGACCGTGATTCTTCAGAACCTGGTTGCAGGCCGCCGAAATCTGCGCGCGGTTCTGCTGCAGGCAGGCGAGGATCACGAAGTCGCCCTGGTCGATGACCTTGCGGCAATGGCGCTGGACGTCGCGGTTACAGGCGGCCTGCTCTTCTGCGGTGCCCGACCGCCCCGATGCCTGCTGCTGGGCGAAGGCCGTCGCAGTGGACGACAACAAAGCGAGTGCCAGGACAATCTTGCGCATGTGATCCTTCATATCGACAGCAGAAAATCCGTCGGTTCGGTTAGCCAGTACGGATTCGTGAGTGGCCGGGGCCGCGTATCGCAGCCATGAAGCCCGCACAAGCATGTCAAATGCGGCTAAATTAACGGCAGTTGCCCAATGATTATAAACAATTGAAATAGTGATAATATTTTTCGGATTCTTCCCCTGAAAAATGTCAGTTGCAGGGCAGCGGTCGCGCCCGCTAGATGGTGAACGCGGGAGCCGACCTCGATACGAGCGGCTTGCTGCGATTTTGAACCTTGCCGGCTGCGCAGACACTAAGTCTTCGATGTGGCGGGACGCCTCTGTTAGAGGGTCTATAGATGGGAAAACTCACCATGAATTTGTTCAATTCCAGCTTGTTCGGTCGGGCTATTACGGCGGCCGGTGTTGGCGCTGCGCTGTTGCTGTCGGTTTCGGCTGGCAATACTCAGGCAGGCGGGCCTTTTGCGGGCTTCAACGGTTCGTGGGCAGGGAATGGCACGGTCGCGCTGTCCAACGGCACCACCGAACGCATTCGCTGCAAAGCCGACTACAAGGTGAACTCGTCCGGAATGGGCCTGAAGCAGGCGCTGCATTGCGCGAGCGATAGCTACAAGTTCGACCTGACTTCCGACGTCACGAGCCAGGGCGACCGGATTTCCGGAAGCTGGAGCGAGAAGAGCCGCAACATTTTCGGCAACCTGCAGGGCACCGCCGGCAACGGCCAGATCAACGTATTCGTCGAAGCGAGCGGCTTCGCGGCCACACTGAACCTACGCACCAACGGCGCCAAGCAGGTCGTGCAGATCGAATCCAAGGGCGAAATTCGCGGCGTCAACATCACGATGACGAGGGGCTGAGGCAGCCCGCCAGCATCGACAATCAGGGTTCCGCGGGATCGGGCCGGACGCCCGTCCCGCGGATTTTTTGTGCCTTCACCGGTGAGACGACCCGCTGCCGTCTCAGGACGTCGCGCCAGCGTACTGGGCCTCGATCTGCTTGCGCAGCCCATAGGCCGCGGTGGTCGTGTCGATCTCGACGTCGGCATAGGTGACGGGCTCCCCATCCCTTACGGGGCGGATCAGCTTCACTCTGTGAGCGAGCCCGAGAGGAAGATATTGCCGCGCAATCGACACCTCGGCCGGTCTCAGCCCGCCTGAGACGGTGTAGCCGCCTTCCCCGTCCAGAATCTCACCGGCCTTCAGGTCGCGCTTGGCAATGGCCGCCACATCTCCCTTGAAGGCAATGGCTGCTCCCGTCGCTTCCCGACGCAAGCCAACGGACGCGACCGAGACGCCGAGTTCCAGGCCGATCAGGTGCCACTTCTTGTAGAGCGCCATGTATCGCCCGGTCGGATCGGTGATGACCTTGTACTCCTCGAAGCAGTTGCGGACGTATTCGCTATCGCCGCGGAAGCACACCCAGACCCCCTTCCTGATGTCGTAAGGGATGGGCTTGCCGTCAACCGTCACGCAGGAAATCACCTCGACCATTCCCTCGTGATCGAGACATCCGCCGAGAGAACGCGGACGCATCAGGGTCGGAATGTCCTCTGCCGACCCGGGCGGGAAAGCGAGCCCCTCGCGGGGTACAGCGAGGCCAGTCGAATTTGCGATCGCGGCGGACTCGATCGCGGGCTTGGAGCCATCGAGGAAGGCATTGAACATCTTCGGATTGAGCCGGCCGCGCTCCGCCTGCTCCGGTGTCAGTCCCCAATACTCCCAGACCGTCTCAGGCGTGGAGCGCCGGTAGTGCGGAAGCCATTTGTGGCCGCGGCCCGCTGCTACTACCGTGAAACCGCACGTCCGCGCCCAATCCACGAGATCACAGGTCAAGGCGGGCTGATCGCCATAGGCCATGCTGTAGATGACACCCGCTTCGCTCGCGGCTTTGGCGAGACCCGGACCGCAAAAGGCATCGGCCTCAACAGTGACGTTGATGACGTCCTTGCCGTGGCGAAAGGCCGCCAGACAGTGCTCCACCGCAGCCGGCGGATTTCCAGTGCACTCGACGACGATGTCGACGGCGCCGTGCGCGATCAGCGCCTGCGCGTCGTCGCTTACATGGGTCGTACCGCGCTTTGCGGCGTCGTCCAGCGACATCGCTGCGAAGCGCTCCTCCTGCCAGCCGACATATTTCATGTTCGAGATCGCGGTGGCCGGAGAAAGATCGACCACCCCGATCAAATGCACACCCGGCAGCTTCAGGATCTGCGCCAGGAACATGGAACCGAACTTGCCGGCGCCGATCATGCCGATCCGCAGCGGCTTTCCTTCCCGCTCTCGCGCGACAAGTTTGGGATACAGGTTCATGCCCGGCCCTTTTCCTGATTGTCCGATGCCATCAGCAGAACGGCGCTGCGGCCGCGTTCCGCCGGTGCAGCCGTGCCGTGAGAAGTCGCGCCACCCATCTGCGCAGCCGGGCTCAGGCGGCTTTGCCGTCTGCGCTCCTGCCGCGGATTTTCTGCGCCATGTTGATCAGCCACATCGATGTCGGCCGCAGGATAAAGAGGTCGGCGACGAGGGCGGCCACCATCGAGAATGCACTGAGCCAGCCGAACAGTCGCAGCGACGGCAGATCCGAGAACACCGTCACGATGAGGCCGCAGGCCAGCACCACCGTCGTCAGGATCAGCGCGGGTCCGACCAGCACGGTGGCGCGCTCCACCGCGAGTTCCGAGCTGACGCCCGGCTTGCTCTCCAGCCTCAGGCGATTGAGGAAGTGAATGGTGGCCGACAGGCCGAGGCCGAACGATACCGTCAGCGCCACGACGCTGGCGAATTGCAGCCCCTCCCCAAGCAGCCATAGCACCGTGCCCGACAGCACCACCGGAAAGATACCCGGCAGAATGCAGGACAACATCACCACGACCGAGCGGAAAGCGAGACCGATGAAGACCGCGACCAGAATGAATTCTATGGTGAGGCCGTGGTTGAGCTTCTCGATCATGTTGGCGCTGTTGCGCGCGGCAATTGCCGAAAGGCCGGTCACCGCGATCTCGTAGCCGGGATTGGCCTTGCGCACCTTGTCGAGCGCATGGTCGAGCTTCTCCACTACCGGCAGGATCTGGCTCGAATCATGGTCCGGCACACGGCCGGATACCACGACCGCATCCTGCTCGGCGGAGATGAAGCGGCGGACGAGATGTTCGGGAATGACGCTGACATACTCCTTGAGCGTGGCGACGTCGGTGGTGCCGGCTTTCTCGGCCAGCCAGCGACGCAGCGTTTCCAGCGACCAGACATTGCCGACGCCGGCCGCGCTCTCCACCGTGGAATGAACGTCTGCGATCACCTTCAGCGTTTGCGGCGAGTAGAGGTCGGCCCCCTTCGGGAATTCGATCAACACATCGATCGGATTGGCACCGGTGAGCTTGGCGTCCAGCCGGCCGCTCGCCTCTACTGCCTGCCGCTTGTCCGGCACCTGATCGGCGAGCCGATAACGCGGCTCCAGGCTCGCATAGATGATACCGAGGCCGCCGACCATGACCAGCGCGATCAGGCTGTACAGGCCGGGCCGGTTCACCATCCGTACTGCGATCCAGTAGCAGAAATTGCGCAGCATCTGCACGCCGGCATCGGCGCCCTGGAACTTGACTGCGAAGATCTTCTCGTTGCGCACGAGCAGCACGCCGAATACGGGCACGAGGCTGAGCACCGCGACCAGTGCGATAATGGTCGCCGCAAGGCCGGCCTCGCCGAACTTGCGGATCAGGTCGGAGTCCGAAAACTGCAGTGCGATGAAGGAAATGCCGGCAGTGCCGTGGGTCAGCACACAGGCCGGTCCGACCACCAGCACCGCGTTGGTGAAGGCGGTTACCTTGTCCTGCCCCGCAATCAACCTGTCGCGCGCCGCAAAAGTGAGCTGCATCGAATCGGAGAAACTGATCACCATGATGAGCGGCGTCATCACGTTGAGGAACATGTTGAGATTGAAGTTGGCCCAGCCGAGGCCACCGAGCGCCAGCAGGATCGCGATCATCGGCGGGAACGCGGCCGCGACCATGAACGATATCTTGCGGAAGAAAATGATGGCGATGATGCAACCGGCCAGGAGGCCGAGGACGTTGTAGGTGATCCCGTCGCGCTCGACTGCATTGCGGATCTCGAGCTGCATCACGGGAACACCCGATAGCTGCGCGTTGAGTCCCGACCCGGCGAGATCGTCGGCCATGACCTTCCTGATCTCACCGATCGTCTGCTTGAGCTTGTTGGAGGAAACGATCGACGGCTCCAGCGACATCACCACCAGCGCCAGCGTACCGTCTTCCGACAACAGCTTGCCGCGGATGATCTCGTTGGCCCTCACCGTCTCGATGAACTTGTCGTAGGCCGCCCCCTCCGGCAGGTCCGGCGGGAACAGCGCCGCCGGCAGTTTGCCGGGCTCGGGCGCCTGCCGCGCCGAGAACAGCGAGACCAGCCCGCGCACGCCCTCGACGAGCTGCATGTCCGTGACCAGGTCACGAACCTTTTCCAGGTTTTCGCGCGCCAGCAGCGTCTTGCCCTCGATCACCACCAGCACGTCGAATTCGGTCGCAGGGAAGCGCTTGGTTACGGCCTCGTATTGCTTGTAGTCCTTGGAATCCGAGCGGAACAACTGACTGAGCGAGTCGTCGATCTTGATGCGGTAGACGCCGAACACGGCGGCGACCATCAGCACCGCCAGCACGATACAGGACAGGATCGGCGCCTTGACCGCGATCAGGCCCATGCGTTCCAGTCCGAAAGCGATGCTCGATGTCGACCGCTTCTCGACGACGTCGACATGGACTTCGCTTTCGCTGTACTTATCGAGCATGACCGGTCCAGTCCTCACATCGCCTGACGATGTCTCTTGAGGTTTTGGAGAAAGCGCGGATCACGGCTCTGTCGGCCCCTTGACGGCGCTAACCCTTGAAAAATACGGCAAATTCGGCAGTTCTGATGTAGCAGGTTAAGCTATTGAATCGCAAGGTTAGCCCCCCCTGCAAAACCATGCGCCGATATCAAAAAGACGCATCAAGTGTCTGATTTGTCACACCGGTTTTGCAAGACGCGCGACCATGGCCTCGGTGCTTTCATCCTTCAGCGCAACGCCCGTCACCTGCCGGGCCAGCGCCTCGCGGACTAGCCAGGCGATCTTGAATGCCGCCTCCACGGAACCTAGTCCGGAACCGTGGATGTTCGAGACGCAATTGCGTTCCGCATCGGTGCGGCCGACCTTGGGATCATAGGTCAGATAAGCGCCGAGACTATCCGGCACCGACAGGCCCGGACGTTCGCCGATCAGCATCACGACCAGACGCGCCCGCAGTATCTCGCCGATCTCGTCGCCAAGTGCGACGCGGGCACCCCTGGCGATCACGGCATGGCCGACGGCGACGCCGGCTTCTTTCAGCAGCGGCAGCAACCGTGCGGCGACATCCGCCGCATGAAGCTTTACCGCGGTCGGCGACAGGCCATCGGCGACGATGAGCACGAGGTCGCAGGAGCTGCGCGCCCTGCTCTCCAGCAAATGCCGGGAGTCTGCAGCGCAGATGCGGCCGAGATCGGGCCGCCTCAGGTAATCGCGCCGCTCTGGCACCAGGCTCGCCACCTGCACCGGCTCCAGTCCGAGTACACCGAGCGAAGCGGTCAGGCCTGCGACATCGAAGGCGGCATGCACGGCGTCGCGGGCGCGCGCATGATCGAGCGTGAAATCGAGCAGCGCCTCGGTCGGCAGCCCCGAACCGGCGCGGCCGAGCGCGACACGCGCCGGCGTCAACGCACGCAGATCGCCGACCGGCCGCGGCGATACCGGGGGCTTGGGATCATTCGGCAGGGACGGCAGCCTCGCGCAGTCGGATCGAATAGTGCGACGCGTTCTGCCGGCCACTGGTCGCGGCGCGCGCGAACTCGATCAGGTGATGGGCGATCAGCGTCGAGCCGATCAGACCTTCGATATCGCCCTTGCGCAGCCGGTTGAACGCGAACCTCCAGAAAACGCGCCTGTAGTCGCCGAGCACGCCGACCTTCCAGAAGATGTTGCGCAGGATGATGAGCCCGCGGCGGATGTTCGGCCATGTCCTCAACTCGTCGGCCACCGGCACCTTGATGCGCTGGTTGTGGGTATATTCGCACTGATGCTCGTAGCGTGCGAACAGCTTGGCCGGCTCGTAGGCGATCATCATGGCGCGTTTCCATGCGCCTATCACCTCGTCATGGGGCATCAAGAACTCGACGTTGGAGTCGCGCCCCTCGTCGTCATGAATCAGGCGGCCCTCCTTCTCGAGACGATCCCAGAGCGGTGTTTTCGGAAGCGCCTGCAACAGATTGATGGTCAGGAGCGGAATGCGCGACTCCTCGACGAAGTCGAGCAGCGCATCAGCCGTGTCAGGCTTGTCGGTGTCCAGCCCCATGATGATGCCGGAGACCACCTCCAGACCGTAGGAATTGAGAGTCCTCACGCCTTCGAGGATCGGGACCATCATATTGTGGTCTTTCTGGATCGCCTTCAGCGCGTCCTGGTCCGGCGTCTCAATGCCGCAGAAGATGGTGATGAACATCGCCTCCCTCATCTTCTCCAGGATTTCGGGACGTTTGGCGATGTTGAGCGTAGCCTCGCAGGCCAGACGGGTGACGTACCCGGTTCGCTTCTGCCACTCGATCAGGTGCGGAAGTAGATCCAGGGTGGCCTTTCGGTTGCCGATGAAATTATCGTCGACGAAATACACGGTGTCGGGAATGCCGCACTCACGCAGCTTGTCGAGTTCGGCGATGATCTGCTGTGGCGTCTTCAGGCGCGGGTTGCGACCGTAGAGGCCAGGTATGTCGCAGAATTCGCACTGGTAGGGACATCCGCTGGAATACTGGATGCTGGCGAGCAGATATTTCCTTATCTCGATCAGTTCGTAAGCCGGGATCGGAAAATCGCTCATGGGGAGGCGATCCCTGGTCGTCAGTATCACCTGCCGCGGCGGGCGCGAGCAGTCTTCCGACAGCCTGCGAAGCAATTCGTCGGTGGCGTCACCCATCTCACCGACATGGAGGTAGTCAAACGAAGGATAGTGTTCCGGGCAGGCGCTGACCGACGGACCGCCCAGCGCAACCGGAAGATCGTAGGCATGGGCACGGCGGCAGATGTCGTTCATCTGATTGCGCTGGATGTGCATGCCGCTGACCATCACGGCATCGGCCCACTCGAAGTCCTCCCGGGTGGCAGGACTGAGATTCTCGTCAACGAAACGTACCGGCCAGTTGGCCGGAAGATACGCCGCAATCAGCAGCAGCCCCTGCGGCGGCATCAGACCGCTCACGCCATCTGTCAGCGGATAGGCGTGCTCGAAAGTGCCGAACGCCGACGTATAGCGGGGGAACACGCAAAGGATCCGCCTTACCGTCTCAAAACTTTCCGCTCGCATCGAACTTCCTCAAACATTCTCGTGACTTGCCCGCCAAGGCGGAATTTAACCATGAGCCTGAGGGCTCGGCTACAGCTTCCTCCGGGGGACACGGGCGAGCGGCAACGCACACACCCCTCCCCTGGTTGCAGAACTGCCTCCTGAATGCGCCTCAAGCGATCAATTTTGCGGCAAAATCGGGGAGCTGCCCCGCATTTCCGGCGAGGCGAAAATCAGTGCCGGCCAACCCAATCCGCACCAGCCAGTCGTCGAACTCCGGCGCCCGCCGCAATCCGAAGAGATCACGCAGATAGAGCGCATCGTGAAACGAGGTGGACTGGTAGTTCAGCATCACATCGTCGGCACCGGGGACGCCCATGATGAAGGTGACGCCGGCCGCCGCCAGCAACGTCAGCAGATTGTCCATGTCGTCCTGGTCGGCCTCGGCATGATTGGTGTAGCAGACGTCGACGCCGAGCGGGGCTCCCAGCAGCTTGCCGCAGAAGTGATCCTCCAGCCCGGCCCGGATGATTTCCTTGCCGTCATACAGGTACTCCGGCCCGATGAAACCGACCACACTGTTGACCAACAGCGGATCGAACGCGCGCGCCACGGCATACGCCCGCGCCTCGCAGGTCTGCTGGTCGACGCCATGGTGGGCGTTCGCCGAGAGCGCCGACCCCTGCCCCGTCTCGAAATACATGACATTGTTGCCGACCGTGCCGCGCTTCAGGGACAGCCCTGCCTCGTGCGCCTCGCGCAGCAGGGCGAGGTTCACGCCAAAGCTGCGGTTGGCGGCCTCGGTCCCCGCAATCGACTGGAACACGAGATCGACCGGAAACCCCTGCTCAATCAGCGTCAGCGTTGTCGTGACATGGGTGAGCACGCAGCTCTGGGTCGGAATGTCGAAACGCGCGATGATGCTGTCGAGCAGTCGAACGAGCCCGCCGATGACGGCCGGGTCGTCGCTGGCCGGATTGATGCCGATGCAGGCGTCGCCGGAACCCAGCAGAAGGCCGTCGAGAATGGAGGCCGTGATGCCGCGCGCGTCGTCAAAGGGATGGTTGGGCTGCAGCCGTGCGCTCATCCTACCTCTCAGCCCGATTGTGTCGCGAAAGCGGGTGGTTACCTCGCACTTCTTCGCCACCTGAATCAGGTCCTGGTTGCGCATCAGCTTTGAGGTCGCCGCCACCATTTCCGGCGTCAGGCCCCGTGCAAGCTCAGCGAGCGCGACGCCGGTCGCGGCATCCGACAACAGCCAGTCGCGGAAGGCGCCGACAGTGAGCGAAGCGACGGGTGCGAGCGCTCTTGCGTCATGGCTGTCCACGATCAGGCGCGTGATCTCGTCGTCCTCATAGGCGATTACCGCTTCATTGAGGAATTGTTGGAGCGGCACGTCGGCCAGCGCCATCCGTGCGGCGATCATTTCCTCGGCGCAGCCGGCCGCGATACCGGCTAACCGATCGCCGGAGCGCGGCGGCGTCGCTTTGGCGAGCAGATCGCGCAGGTCGCCAAAGACGTAAGACGTAGCGTCGATCGCCTGCCGGTAGGCCATGAGAACTCCGCAAGGTTGGCGCGAGACGGCAAGGGCAGCTTAGCATCCGGCGGCCACAGCAGGTGCGCCTCGCCACTGCCTTAGGCTGCCACAACTGGCATTCTGGTATGCCTCTGGCATGCCAAAGCGGTGCAGGAGCACCAGTATTCCTACTGACATTCGCCTGAACAGGCACCGAGCTCCCTCATAAGGCGTTGTTTTATCTAATAAATTTTACCGTCGATTGCAGTCGCTAAGAATTCACACATTAAGAAAAAATCCATCGGAATTGGGCATCATTGCTGGAAGCTCAGCCGCGTCGGCTTGTCCGGCGGCCTCAAGATTTTCGCCTTCATTCCAGCAACAAGCAGCCGCCCATGTTCGCAAAACTCTCCCTCGCAGCCAGGCTTTATTCGATCTTCGGACTATTCGCCGTTCTGACCGCGGCCATTACCGCGCTCTCGGACTACAACACCCGCCGCAACACCGAGCTGATGGAGGCGGTCTCGACCGCCAGCCGCGCCGCACTTAACGTCGAACGCATCAATTCGCTGGTCTATGCCGTCGTGATGGAATCCCGCGGCGTCTACATGTCGACCGATCCTGCGGTAGTGAAGAAGTACGGCAACGGCCTGCTCGCCTTCAACAAGCGCATTCTCGACGTGGTGAAGAACTGGGAGACGCTGGTGCAGGCCGATGACGCCGAGCAGTTCGCCGCTTTCAAGAAGCGCGTCCAGCAATTCGTCGAATTCCGCGCCGAACTGGTACGCCGGGCCACCGAGGTCAGCCCGGCAGCGGGCCGGGAATGGGGCGACAACGATGCCAACCGCTCGGTGCGCACCGCGCTGAACAAGGATCTCGAGGCACTGTCGAAGGTCTATGCCGAGCGCAGCAGGAAGCTCTCCGAGCGCACCGATGAAGGTCACAGGCTCGCCTTCATCCTCACCGCGCTCGGCGTCATCGCGCTCGTCGTGACGGCGGCTGGCATCTTCATCATCGCACGCTCGATCGCACGCCCGCTCGCGCTCATCACCGTCACAATCAAGCGTGTCGCTGACGGCGAGGACAATGTCGAGGTGCCTCACACCGCTCGCAATGATGAGATCGGAGCGCTCGCTCGCGCCATCCAGATATTCAAGGAGGCCATGGAGCGCAATCGCAGGCTGAACTCGCAAGTGTTGCAGGATTCCAATGCCCGCGACGAACGCTCGCGCCATATCGAGGCTTCCGTCGAGGCATTCCGCGAGGCAATCGGCGGCGTGGTGCGCACGGTCAACGACAGCGCGGCCTCAATGCGCGGCACCGCGCAGATGATCACCAGCGTCGCCTCCAGCGCCAACGACCGCGCGGCCACAGCCGCAGGCGCCACCGAACAGGCTTCCAGCAACGTCTCCGCGGTTGCGGGTGCGGCCGAAGAACTCTCGGCCTCGGTCGAGGAAATCGGCCGCCAGGTGCGTCAATCGGCGTCCGCCGTAGAACAGGCCGGGCCAGCGCGCCGGACAGGTCGGTGGCGGAGATCGAAGGCCTCGCAGCCGCGACCCAGCGCATCGACGGCGTGCTCAACCCTGATTCAGGCGATCGCCGAGCAAAACCAACCTGCTGGCGCTGAACGCCACCATCGGCGCTGCGCGCGCCGGCGAAGCGCTGGCCGAGGCTTCGCCGTCGTGGCACACGAGGTGAAGGCCTGGTCGCGGTCAGACTGCTGCCACCGCCGAGATCAGCGAGAACGTAGCCACCATCCAGAACTCGACCCGCAACTCGGTGGAGGCCGTGCGCGAGATCGGCAGTGCGGTCCGCGAGATCAACGACGTCACCTCGAACATTGCTGAGGCGATCGGTCAGCAGGACCAGGCGACCCGGGAGATATCCAACAACGCGCAGCTTGCCGCGCAGGGTGAACCCGGCGTGAGACGCTGGTCGACAATATCGCCCAGCTCAGCGATGCTATGGGTCAGACCTCGACCGCTGCCGAGTCGGTGCTTACCGCCTCCAGCGAGCTTACGGCAATGGCCGAAACCCTATCGCGCGAGGTGGAAAAATTCTTTGCGAACCTCCGCGCGGATTCGCATGCCGGTGCGCGGAAGTCGGCTTGACGGAGCGCCGACGCGCCAAAGCGCGATGACGGATCGCTGGCTGCGCCCAGATCCCACGGGGCGGGCCCATGAGACCTGCTTATCGAAAACCGCTTCACACGTCTCCGGATCGCGATCTAGCGGCCCGCTGCGGCCCGCTTCGCCGGCAGGCGGGTCGCTCCGACGCTCCTCGTCGGGCCGGATTCGGCGGATGCGGCAAGCTCCACCAGCCTGTCACGCTTTCGGCTCCTTGCCGCATCAATCAGGATGTTGGCGGCCCAACGGTAAACGTTATTCTCTTTGGTGTGCGCCCGCATCAGCCTCATCCGCTCCATCTGCTCCTCGCGGCATGGTCATACGGTTCATCGCCGACGCAAGGCCCTCGGTGTCATAGGGGTTGACGATCAAGGCCTCCTGCATCTCGCGGGATGCGCCGGTAAAGCTGGAGAGCACGAGCACGCCGGCATTGTCGTCGCGTGCGGCAACGAACTCCTTGGCGACGAGATTCATGCCGTCGTGAAGGCTGGAAACGATGCAGGCAACCGCGGCCCGGAACAGCTTGAAAACTTCGTCCTGCTCGTAGTGGCTCACCACGAGGATATCCGTGACGGCACTTCTGCCGTGTATTGATGTCGTGGGCTAGCTGTTCGGCCTCGACCTGCAACCGGGCATATGAATCGAGCTTGCTGCGGGTCGGCGCCGCAACCTGGATGAACACCAGCCGATCCTTCCAGGCCGGCGTCCGGTCGAGTAGCGCCTCGATGGCATGCATCCGGTCGACGATGCCCTTGGTATAGTCGAACCTCTCGATGCCGACGATCAGCTTGATGTCCTCCGGTAGCCCGAAGCGGTCGAGCATTTCGCGCCGGCATGCGGCCCTGTCAGGAACATGCTCGAGTACCCTGGGCGGCCACTCGATCGAGATCGGGTAAGGACGGATCATGCACTGATGACCGCCGAGGCTGACGGCCTGAATCTCGCGATCGATCCGGCTCTCCAGGAAACGGATCGACGCATTCGATGAAGTTGTTGCAATGGAACTGCGTGTGAAATCCCAATGATCGTGCTACTGAGCAGCCCTTCGATGATCTCCTCCTTCCAGGGACAGATCCCGAAGGTCTCCGCGTTCGGCCACGGAATGTGCCAGAACGTCGCGATGGTCGCCTTGGGCAGTTTTTCGCGAACCATGGCGGGTACCAGGGCAAGATGATAGTCCTGCACCAGCACCACCGGGTCCTCCGTTCGTGCTTCTGCAATAACAGCGTCGGCAAATCGCTGGTTGATCCTCTTGTAGAGTTCCCAATCGCTGTTGCGCAGCGTCGGCCTGACGAAAACGATGTGACACAGCGGCCACAACGCCTCATTCGCGAAGCCATAGTAATAGCCGTCCTGCTCTTCCTCACTGATCCAGATGCGCCGCAGCGTGTAGGCCGGGGATGACTCCGGCACCCGAACCCGGTCGGAGGCGTCGACCATCTCGCGGTCGGCGCTTCCGCTCCCGTGTGCGATCCAGGTGCCTCCGCAGGCGCGCATGACCGGCTCCAGCGCCGACACAAGCCCGCTTGCAGGCGATTGCAGCACGATCTTGTCGCCTGACTTGTTGTGGATGTACGGTTCGCGGTTCGAGACGACCATCACCTCGGCGCCAGGCAACGCGCCATTGAGCAGGTCACGAAGCGATCTGGGGTTCCAGTCGACCTGCCCGCTGACGGACAGGAGATCCGACTCGCGCAGGAGCCTCCGGAGATCGCGTTCGATTGCAGGCGTGACCGCCGAACGAGGCCTCAAGCCGCCCCCGTCCCGGATTTCCTCGACCGCGCGCCGAAGCGAGTTCGTCCAGCTCCGCAACATCAGCGCGGCAAACAGGCCGCCCACGACGAGAAGCACGAGCGCGGCTCCGGCCAGCGCCGAGAGAAGGAACGCCATCACCTGCGCCGACCGGGCGGCGGCAAAACTGAGGTCGGTCAGGATGACGAAATAGGACCGCTTTCCGGTCTTGGTGACGATCGGAAACGCAGCCACCAGGATCTGGCGCGCTTCAACCCTGACATTGGCGAAGCTTTCAGCCTCGCCGCGCGCGATCTTCTCGCAGGAAAAGCTGCCCGGCATCTCGGGGCTTGCCGCAATCAGAACGCCGGACGAATCGCAATAGCCCGCTGCAAGGATGCGCTTGTCGAGCGCGACCCGCTCGAACAGCGCCGAGAGGCCCGACCAGGTTTGCTCCTCGATCGCTCGATCGATCAGCGGCTCGATGGCGTGGAACACAAGTCTCGACCGGGCTTCGACGTCCGCGCGCGACCATTGCTCTACGATGCGCTGCGCGTAAGGCGCGAGCAGCATCGCAAGGACCACCGTGGCGGCAAGCGCCACCCCCACGTATTTGAAGAAATCACGATATCTGATGGACATGAATCCTCTGGCTTCTCATGCGGACCGCGAAGCGCGGCTCGTGATCGAGCGAGAACTCCCGTTCTCATCGTCCATAGCGATCAGTCTGGCGAATGGATCTTAGCCGATGCCGCCCCGAATCGCGATGCGCCGGTCAGCCGACCGCCCTTGGAAGGCTCTGGCTAGTGCGGTCCCGGGTCTGATCATTATCGCAAATCATGCACACCCTCCGCGCACCCCGGTTTCATTGATGGCCAAGCATTCATGACGTACAGCGTCTTCGTCTCGCAAGGACACAGTGCGCCCGCGGAAAGTGCCTGATCGAATCGGCCGTCGCCCAAATCCCTTCACAAATATGGGAGCCACAGTGAGCAAACGCAATGTCAGCAGCATTGACATAAATGGCTGGGTTCCAAACGGTCACGCCGTCCCCGAGCGGCTATCGAACAGTTCCCCGGCTCAATGTAATTGAAATCGCGGGTCTATTCTGCCCGAGCAATCCGATCGAGCCATCCACCGTCAAGGGCGTAGGCACTGGCCACGAGTCTCGATGATGTACGATACCGTACGTCTTGGATCGTAGACGTCTCTGGACACGACGAGACACCGAACGCTGACGAGATGGAACCTTGTTGCCGCGGTGCTAAGTCCTTCTCCGCGACAGCCTGGGACAGCGACCTAACGAGACGCCACGCTGGCGCCAATCCAACCACTGTGGCCGCGTTCGGTGTCAGCCGTCGACTGAATCTGTCGTTGGTATTCCCTGCGAACCAATCCATAGCAGGCGCACGAGACCTCCTGCAGCGCTGCGGCGTCGACCACGGTGATCAGACCGCGCGCCGTGCGTATCAGACCCTCCCGATACAACGCTTCGACGACTTGCGTGACGGTCGCCCGTCGCACGCCGAGGAGCTGCGACAGGACCTCGTGCGTGATCGGCAAATCGTCACTCTCGATGCTATCCCTTGCAACCAGCAGCCACCGCACGAGTCTCTCCCGAACCGTGTGAGCTGCGTTGCACGCACCGAATTGGGAAGTCTGAAACAGCACCGCCTGGACGTAGCGTTGCAGCAATCTCCGCGTGAAAGGCAGTGTCGGAAGAATGGTCACGAAATCACGCGCCGGAATGCGCACGGCCTCACCGCCAATCTGCACGATCCGGCGGTGTGGCGTGGGCTGTCCCTCGTCGACCAGGACCAGCGGAGAACCCACCAGCCCCTCCGACCCCACGAGCCAAGCTTCGACGAAATCATCGTCGTCGACTCGCGCTGAGACCGAAACGAGTCCACGTTCGATGAAGTAGACATAGTCCATCGGCAGTCGCCAATGATGCAGAACTTGTCGAGGCCTGATCACGACCTTTTCGGCATTCTGCAACAGAGCCGCAAGCTCGTTCCCCGGCAGCGCGCCAAGCAGCTTGTTTCTTGTTTCGCGAAAGCCGTCCACCCGTTTCACCGTTCCGCTCATCCTGTCGTATCCTGCATTACCTCGAACGTAGCGGATCATTCGAGGACATGCTGCATTCCTTCGCCTTTGATCGCCGCGTCGCGGTGACGCAGGAGGACCCCGCCTTGCTACTTGAGTACCGATTCAGTGTATGACCTGAACCAGGCGATGCAGACGCCCGCGCCCGCGCAACAGGCAATTGCGGAAGAGAGCCGTCAGTCGAACATTGCTGAAGCGAGCACTTCCCGTTTGACGCTGCCACCAGCAGCACGCCGTCCATAATCGCGCTCAACAATCCGAGCAGCAGCACGATCGCGTCCTGACGCCCCAGCGCGCGACCGCGGTGCTTCAGCGCATCGGCGCCGTTCGCCAAACGATCGATTGAGGTGCCGATCGGGTTAGAGGATCGTCGCGGCAGCAGTGCCGACAGGGCATCATATCGGACACGGGTGATCCATGCGGGCTCTCGAACGCCATCCCCTGCCTCGCTGTCCCCAGCGACCGATGCATCGGGCTGACGCTGCTCGACGCACCCTGCCTGCTGCCCTCCGCCGCACAGGAAAACCGCACATTTTGAACGGCCCGCCTGGTGCCACCCTCTGATTTGCCCGGCGAGAAAAGTGACGCTAGAATAAGATTACAAGAGATCAACTTTGTTCTCGGAAACGGGGCCGCAACGAGAACATGAGTGAGGGGGGGCGCGAATGCGGCACATTGCTGTGGCAGCCATTTTGTTCTTCTTTTGGCTCGCCCTTTCCGGCCACTACACGCCGTTCCTCCTGACAGCGGGTGTGCTTAGCGCGGCGTTGTGCGTCCTGGCGATGATCCGCGCGCGCGTGGCCGATGCGGAGGCAGCCCCCCTGGAACTGCTCTGGGCCGCGGTTACCTACTTTCCGTGGTTGATCCGCGAGATCGTCAAGTCGGCCTGGTCCGTTACCAAGATCATACTGCATCCGAACCTGCCCATCTCGCCCACGATGACCGTCGTCCACGCAAGCCAGAAGACCTCGCCCGGTGTCGCGACCTATGCGAATTCAATCACGCTTACGCCGGGAACGATCACCGTTGGAGTGAGCGGCAAAGAGCTTATCATCCATGCCCTCGTGACCGAAGGAGCTGTCGATCTCGAAGAAGGCGGGATGGATCGTCGTGTCAGCCGGTTCGAAGGTGCCAAGTGATGTTCGCTGCCGCTACCGCCGCCATTCTGGTCGCCCTTTCCCTCGCGATCACGCGAGCCATCAGGGGACCGACAGTCTTCGACCGCGTCCTTGCCGGCAATTCGGTTGGTACCCTTGCCATCATGCTGCTTGCGGTCACCGGATTCCTTACTGGACGTCCGGAGTTCCTCGACATCGGCCTGACGTACGGATTGCTCAACCTGATAAGCACTCTTGCCGTGCTCAAATTCTTCCGGCACGGCGATCTGGCTTATGCAGCCGACGACGAGCAAAGATCATGACGCAGGTTATCGAGATCGCGAGCTGGGTACTGATCCTGCTCGGCTCGTTCTTCACGATTGTGGGTGCCGTCGGCCTGGTTCGCATGCCGGATGTATTCACCCGCATGCACGCGGCAAGCGTCACCGACACCCTCGGCATCGGCTTTCTGTTCCTGGGCCTGTGCCTGCAAGCCGGGATCGGGCTGGTGACGCTCAAGCTGGTGTTCCTTCTCGCACTGTTCTTCTTCACCGGGCCGGTTGTGACACATGCGCTGGCACAGGCATGCCTGCATGAGGGGCTCAAGCCGATGCTGGCAGAGGACCGGCGAAACGCCCGCCCCGAGGCTTCCGACGACGGGAGGCAGCCATAATACAGCTCATTAATGCCGTGCTGCTGACGCTGCTGGCGGTGGTGACGATGGCCATCGTGAGGCAGCGCAGCCTGTTCGGCGTCGCCATTCTGGCAGGCATCTACAGTTTCGTGATGGCAAGCGTATTGATCGTGCTCGATGCCGTGGATGTCGCAATGACCGAGGCGTCGGTCGGAGCCGGCGTTTCGACCGTATTGCTGCTCGCGACCCTGCATCTGATCAACAGCACCGAAACGCGCCCCATCCGCAGGAACCTTCTGGCGCTTTTCTTCTCGGTCGGCACTGGGGCCATTCTCGTCTGGGGCACGCTCATCCTGCCGCCATTCGGCACGCCGGATGCCGCGATTCACAAGCATGTGGCTCCGCGTTATATCGCGGATTCGGTCAAGGAGACCGGCATTCCAAACGTGGTCACTTCGATTCTGGCCGACTACCGCGGCTACGACACGCTCGGAGAGACGACCGTCATCTTCACCGCGGGCATCGGAGTATTGCTGTTGCTGCACCGGGCGAGACGACGGGGCCGAGCCGTCGACGAGGCGGAGGATCGTGGATGAGTCTCGATCTGATCCTGCGCGTCGGCACCAAGCTGGTCTTGCCGTTCATCCTGTTGTTCGCGCTCTACGTCCAGTTCCACGGCGACTACGGCCCGGGTGGAGGCTTCCAGGCTGGTGTCATCGTTGCCAGCGTCATTATCCTGCTCTCCATCACCTTTGGTCTCGACGCAGCGCACCGCATTGCGCCGCAGCCGCTCGTGGAACGCATGATCCCGCTCGGGGTACTGATCTACGCCGGCACCGGCGTCGCCGGCTTGATACTCGGCAAGAACTATCTCGATTACTCCGTGCTTTCTCACGATGCGGTCCATGGACATGAACTCGGCGTTTTCCTGGTCGAGGCGGGGGTGCTCGTTACGGTCGCGGGCACCATGACCGCGCTATTCTACGCTTTTGCCGAGCGAGGCCGCTGATGCAGACGCTCGGGATCATCCTCGACCATTACTCTTACGTAATCACCATCTTCCTGATGATGAGCGGCCTCTACATCGTGGCCGCGCGCGGCAACATGGTGAAGAAGCTTGTCGGCCTCTCGATCTTTCAAACCTCGGTGTACCTGCTCTACATCGAGCCCGCCAAAATCCTCGGTGGGACCGCCCCGATCCTCGACCCCGCATTCTCGGTCTACTCGAATCCCCTCCCCCATGTCTTGATCCTGACCGCCATCGTGGTGGGCGTGGCCACACTCGCACTGGGCCTCGCGCTGGCCGTCCGCATCAACGAGGCGTATGGAACGATCGAGGAAGACGAAATCTTCGAAAGGGACCGCGAGACATGAACGCGGTCTGGGCGCATCTTCCAATCCTGATCGTTCTCGTACCGTTGTTCGGCGCCTTGCTGGCAGGCTTCGCGCGCCGAGCCGATCCGGCGTTTGCAATAGCCCTGGTGGTCAGTTGGGTAATACCGTTTTGCGCAGGCGCAATGCTGTGGCAGGTCCTGGCTTCCGGCCCGATCTCCTACCACCTCGGCAGTTGGGCTCCGCCATGGGGCATCGAGTATCGGGTCGATGCCCTCAACGCCTTCGTGCTGATGCTGGTCTCCATGATTGGTGCGGTGACCATGCCGTTTGCGCGACGCTCGGTAGGGTTCGAGATTGAGGAAGGGCAGCGCCCCTGGTTCTACTGCATGTACCTGTTGTGCCTCACCGGCCTGCTGGGAATCGCGGTTACCGGCGACGCCTTCAATGCATTCGTTTTCCTCGAAATCTCGTCGCTATCGACCTACGTGCTCATTGCGCTCGGCCGCGACCGCCGTGCGCTGCTGGCCGCGTTCCAGTATCTTATCATGGGCACGATCGGTGCGACTTTTTACGTCGTCGGCGTTGGACTGCTCTATCTGATGACCGGCAGTCTCAACATGGTCGATATCGCTGCGCGCCTCGGCCCGGCCTGGGCTGACAATTCCCGCACGATCATTGCGGCGCTGGCCTTCGTGACCGTCGGCGTCAGCCTCAAGCTTGCGCTGTTTCCGCTCCACGTCTGGCTACCGAATGCCTATTCGTATGCGCCGTCGTGGGCGACCGCCTTTCTTTCGGCTACGGCAACCAAGGTCGCAATCTATCTGCTGGTGCGGTTTCTTTTCTCGATCTTCGGTGTCGCAATCGATTTGCGGGCCCTGCCGGTCGCTGCCATCATCATTGGATTGTCGCTTGCCGCGATGTACATCGCCTCGCTGATCGCTGTCTTCCAGTCCAGTCTGAGCCGCATGCTCGCCTATTCCTCCGTCGCGCAGATCGGCTACATCACGCTCGGGATCGGGTTCGTCAATCTGGCCGGGCTGACCGGAGGGCTCGTCCACATCGTCAATCACGCCCTGATGAAGGCCGCCTTGTTTCTCGCGGTCGGAGCGGTCTTCTTCCGCGCTCGCACCGTGCAGTTGGACGATCTTGCGGGTATCGGCCGCAAGATGCCGATCACCATGACAGCTTTCACGGTCGCCTGTTTCGGTCTCATCGGAACACCGGGCACGTCGGGATTCATTTCCAAATGGTACCTGGCGCTCGGCGCGATTGAACGAGGCTGGTGGCTCGTAGTCTTCCTCATCGTGGGAAGCTCGCTCATCGCGCTGATCTATGTCGGCCGTGTGCTGGAAATCGCCTGGCTGCGGGAGCCATCGGCTGCAGTCGCGGAAGCCCGCGATCCGCCGCTCTCGATGCTCGCGCCATTGGTTCTGCTGGCTGCCGCGACCATCTACTTCGGTTTCGATACCGAATGGACCGCAGGGATCGCGAGCACGACCGCCAAGGGCCTTCTGGGAGGCCTGCGATGACCGCGGTCCTCTCACCCGAAAGCGCCCTCGCCCTCGCGTTGCTGACCCCGTTCGTCGGCGCGTCGGTCCTCCCGCTGTTTCACGACCGACCGAACCTGCGCGAGGCCGTGACCCTCGTGACGGCGGCCTCGCTGTGCTTCATCGTGCTCCAGCTGCTCGGGCCGCTCCAGCACGGGGCGCGGCCGGAAATCGATATCATCGAGATCGTGCCCGGGCTCGCCGTAGCGTTCAAGGTCGAACCGCTCGGCATGTTGTTCGGGCTCGTCGCGTCCTCGCTGTGGTTCGTCAACTCGATCTATTCGATCGGCTATATGCGCGGCAACGACGAGCCGCGCCAGACAACGTTCTATGTCTGCTTCGCCGTAGCGATCGGCAGCGCGATAGGGATCGCGTTTGCGAAGAACCTGTTCACGCTGTTTCTGTTCTACGAAGCGCTGACGCTATCGACCTATCCGCTGGTTACCCACAAGCGAAATGAAGAGGCCATCCGCGCGGGACGGACTTACCTGATCTTTCTGCTCGGCACGTCCCTCCTGCTGCTCCTCCCGGCCATCATCGCCACATGGGTTTTCGCCGGAACGCTCGATTTCAAACCGGGCGGAATTCTCCCGGCAAGCCTCGGCGCGGCCACCATCGCTGCATTGCTCGCGCTCTACGTGTTCGGCATCGGCAAGGCCGCGGTGATGCCGCTGCATTTCTGGCTGCCGGCCGCCATGGTGGCGCCGACACCCGTCAGCGCATTGCTGCATGCCGTGGCCGTCGTGAAGGCGGGCGTGTTCTCGATCCTGAAGGTAGCGGTGCTGGTATTCGGCATCGACACGCTCAGCTCCACGGGGCAAGCGACCTGGCTTACCGTCGTCGCAGGTGTAACGATCATTCTGGCGTCCGTCATCGCGCTCAGGCAGGACAACCTCAAACGCCGACTCGCCTATTCGACCATCTCGCAGCTCTCCTACATCGTGCTGGGAGTCGCCGTTCTTGCACCGATATCGGTGACCGGCGCCGCGATGCATATCGCCGCCCACGCCTTCAGCAAGATCACCCTGTTCTTCGCGGCAGGATCAATCTATACGGCGGCGCATCTTACGCAAGTGAGCCAGCTTGACGGCATCGGTCGGCGCATGCCCTGGACGATGGGCGCCTTCACGATCGGGGCTCTCGGCATGATCGGCGTTCCCCCGACGGCCGGCTTCCTCGGCAAATGGTTCATCCTCGGCGGCGCGATGCAGACCGCCAACTGGCTGGCGGTGGCCGTCATCTTCGTCAGTACGCTGCTCAACGCCGGGTACTTCCTCCCCATCGTTTATCGTGCATTCTTCTGCGATTCCGTCGACGATGGGCATGACAAGCATTCCGGCGAGGCGCCATGGCCGATCGTGGTGGCGCTTACCGTGACCGCCGCCGGAACGGTGCTGATGTTCTTCCTGCCGGACGTACCTTTTTCGCTGGCCAAACTGATAAGCGGGCGGTGATGACATGAACGATCATTGGCTGGTGCGCCCAAGCACGATCAAATTGCTCTGGATCATCTTCGCTGTCGTATTGGCGGCAACGGTGGCGATGGATCTCGTCATCGAGCACCATCCCTATTTCGGACTCGATGGGACATTCGGCTTCGGCGCCTGGTTCGGGTTCGCAAGTTGCGTCGCGATGGTGGTGTTTGCCAAGGCGCTTGGTGCCGTTCTGAAGCGACCGGATACCTACTATGACAGCTAGCCTGGTGATTCCGCCCGCCCTAGCGCTGATCCTCGGCGGCCTGATATTGCCAATGCTGCAAGTCAGGTTGCGATGGCTGGCGATTCTCGCCTTGCCGCTGGTTACGTTGTTTCTGGTTTGGCAGGTACCGGACGGTGTGTCGCTCAAAGTGCCGTTTCTCGGCTACGAACTGGCGCTGGTCCGTGGCGATGCGCTTTCACGGCTGTTCGCAACCGTATTTGCCATCATGACGCTGGCGGGCGGACTGTTTGCGCTCAATCAGAACCGGGTGGTCGAGCTCTCGGCAGCCTTCTGCTATGCGGGCAGCGCCATCGGCGTGATTTTTGCCGGCGACCTGCTGACGGTATTCATCTTCTGGGAACTGATGGCCATTGCTTCCACACTGGTGGTGTGGAGCGCAGGTTCTTCGGCACGCAGCAGGACGCATACAGCCGATCCATCTTCTGGGTGGGGTTTTGCTGATGGCCGGTGTGGCGGGCGAGATCATCATGACCGGCTCGACCGACTTTGGCAGGATGACTCTCGACACGCTGCCGAGATGGCTGATCCTCGCAGGCTTCCTCGTCAACGCAGGCGCACCACCGCTCTCGGCCTGGCTGCCGGACGCTTATCCGGAAAGCTCATGGAGCGGGATGGTCTTCCTGTCGGCCTTCACCACCAAGACCGCGGTCTACGTCCTGCTTCGGAGCTTCCCGGGCACTGAATTGCTGATCTATGTCGGACTTTTCATGGTGTTCTACGGGATTGTCTACGCAATTCTCGAAAACGACATGCGCCGCATCCTGGCCTACAGCATCGTCAATCAGGTGGGATTTATGGTGACCGGCATCGGCATCGGCACTGAAATGGCGCTCAATGGCGCGGCAGCCCATGCATTCACTCACATCATCTACAAGGCCCTGCTGCTGATGTCCGCCGGCTCGGTACTCTACATGACCGGCAAACGCAAATGCACCGATCTCGGCGGCTTGTTCCGGACGATGCCGATCACGGCCACATGCGGCATTATCGGCGCGCTCTCGATCTCCTCGTTCCCGCTGACTTCAGGGTTCGTGTCCAAATCGATGATCTCGGAAGCGGCCGGCATGCAACACCTCGCATGGGTCTGGTATCTGCTCGCAGCCGCCTCAGCCGGCGTGTTCCTGCACGCCGGCATCAAATTTCCCTGGTTTGTTTTCTTTCAGAAGGATTCCGGCCTGCGGCCCGCCGAGCCGCCGTGGAACATGCGCGCGGCAATGATCTTCTTCGCCGCACTCTGTATCGGGATTGGGGTGATGCCGGCGCCGCTTTACGCGCTGCTGCCCTACAAGGTCGACTTCGTTCCCTATACCGCCAGCCATGTGGTCTTCTATCTGCAGCTACTGTTGTTCTCGGGCCTTGCTTTCTTTCTGATGCTCGGCTGGCTCAAGCGAACACTGACGATCACGCTCGATGTAGACTGGACCTATCGGTCGTTCGTGCCCGCCATGGCACAAAAGCTGGATCGCTGCATTGCGCGCCTCTGGGACGGCTGCATTGCCGCAGCCATGAGAACCAACGGCAGGATCAGTGATGGCATAGGGCGTCATCTGGGTCAGGAAAGCACTCTTGCCGGCACCTGGACGACTGGAGTGATGGCCCTCTGGACCACGATCATGCTGGGCATCTATCTGATCCTCTCGTACCTTTGATGCGGATACGCCTTTCAGGTTGAAGAAGACCATCGAGGCTCGCGCTCCCTTCGCAAGTGGAAGACATCCCGCGTTCGTACGACCTCACTCCACCGGCACCACGTCGACTTCGACCCGCAGCTTCTGCTGATGCGAGCCAACGATAACACCGTCAACCGGGGAGACGTCGGAAAAGTCGCGCCCCATTGCAAGCACGATGTGGTCGTTGGCGACCATCAGATCGTTGGTGGGATCGAAGTCGACCCAGCCGAGGTCGCCGCCGCACCATACCGCCACCCACGCATGCGTCGCGTCCGCGCCCTGCATCCGCGCTTTTCCCGGCGGCGGAATGGTCCTGATGTAACCCGACACATAGGCGGCCGGCAGTCCGATGCCGCGCAGGCCTGCAATCATCACATGGGCAAAATCCTGACAGACGCCATGACGTTTCTGGAATACCTCCGCGAGCGGTGTGGAAATCGCTGTAGCTTTCGGATCGTACCTGAATTCATTGCGGATACGCCGCATCAGATCCGCCGCGCCTGCCAGGATGCTGCCGCCGGGCGGAAAGCTCGAAGCCGCATAGGCGGTGACCGGTGGCAGCACCGGCACCAGCTTCGAGGCAAACACGTAGCCGACCGGCGAGGACGGAGCGAGGCTCGCGGCGGCAAAGGCGAGATCGCGCACCTGCTCCCAGGGTGGGCTTCCAGCCGCACGGTCGAGAATGCGACGCTCGACCACAACACGGGAACGAGAGTCGATGCGCAGATTGCGATGTGCAGTCTCGATCAGCACATTCTCGGTTGGCGTGCCGTAGAAGTCGCGCCGGATGCTGCGTTCGGCCGGCCGCGGACGGATCTCGATCGCGTGCGAGATCAGTTGCTGTCCGTCGCCGTTCTTCGGCTCCAGGCGCAGCGAACAGCGGGCGAAACTCACCGGGCTCTCGTAGGAATAGCTGGTGAGGTGGCGGATATCGTAGATCACGCGAGTCCAGTCAGCTTTTCGGGCCGGCTCGCGTTCGCTCCGTGCGGGAAATAGTGCAGGCCGATCGCGTCGGCGAGCTGCAAGGCCTGCTGCTCCAGCGCGAACATCGCCTTGACGTCGAGCGAGCCGGCTTCCGCCGTCGTCAGCAACGACTGCACGGCAACGGCAAGGCGCTGCGGCCGCTCGATCAGTCCGTGTTCCTTCAGACTCGGCAGCGCGGCTATGTGCTCGTTGAGCGCCTCGATCTGGAACGCGGCCGAGCGTGGATTGAAGGTGTCGAGCAGGACCAGATCGCGAATCGGTGCAAGGAGCGGGCCGATCAGATACCGCGAGCGGTAGGTGATCTGGCAATCCACCAGCGTCAGAAGGGTATCGAGATCCTCGTCACCGGCCTCGTCATGGGCAAATTGCCGGGCGAAGCGAAGGGTATTGATGGCGCGCTCGACGCGGCGACCCATATCGAGAAAACGCCATCCGGCCGCACGATTCATGTTCTCTTGCGCCAGGCCCGCGAAGCTTGCGAGGTCACGCAGGATCAGTTCGGCCGTCGAGACCACACCGTCGTCATCGTCGATCTCCCAGGCGAGCCGCTCGCTCATTTCGGTGATGACCTGCCAGGCATCCGGCGACAGCCGTTCGCGCAGGGAGGTTGCCGTGCGCAGCGCGGAGCGGATCAGCGAAAGCGCCGAACCGATGCGCTCTTCGCTTTGCAACGCTTCGGCGGCAACCCTCGCCGATTGCGAGCGCGAGGTCTGCGTCGCAGCCTCCCAGGTGACGAGCAGGCGCTGGATGCGGTCGACCGAAGGCAGGCCTGACTGCGCACGATCGGCTTTGGCGGGATCGCGCACCGAAGAGCCCAGCGCGCGAATCAGCCGCAGCGTCGCCTCGGCGCGTTCGAGATAGCGGCCGAGCCAGAACAGGTTGTCGGCGGCGCGGCTCGGCAGCACGCCGGCGATGCGGCGGATCTGCACGGTGTCGACTGCGGGCAACAGGGTCGAGGCGCGGACGGCCTTGTCGGAGACGACCCAGACGTCGGCGGCGCGCGCTCCGTCGCCCATCGAGACGGCCCGCGCGTCCGCTTTCTCGGCGATACGACAGAAGCCGCCCGGCATGACGGCCCAGCCGTTCTTGGTTGCGACAGCGAAAACGCGCAGCACAAATGGCCGCGGCGCGATGCGGCCATTCTCCCAGACCGGCGTTGTCGACAGACGCACCAGTTCCTGACCGACGAAGTCGATGCCGCGATCATTGATCGCCTGACGCAGCCGCGCACGCTCATCGGCGGGCAACTCGCCCGCCAGCACCGGCGCGTTGCCGGGAAAGCCGGGCACGCCGCGGCCATAGGCGCCTTCGATTGCGACCTCGTCGAGTCGCGACAGCATCTCCTCGCGCGCGGATTTCTGCCCGCACCACCAGGTCGCAATATGCGGCATCATGAGCTCTTCGCCCAGCAAGCGCCGTGCCAGCGACGGCAGAAAGCCCAGCAGCGCCCTCGCCTCCAGCACGCCCGAGCCCGGCATGTTCGCGACTGCAACGCCGCCCTTGCGCAGCACGTCGATCAGACCGGGCACGCCCAGATGCGAGGATGCGTCGAGTTCGAGTGGATCGAGCGAGTTGGAATCGACGCGGCGTAGCAGCACGTCGATGCGCTTGAGTCCCGCGACGGTGCGGACATGGATGCGGTCGCCGCTGACGGCGAGGTCGTCGCCCTCGACCAGCATGAAGCCGAGATAGCGTGCAAGCGTGGCGTGCTCGAAATAGGTCTCGCTGAAATTGCCGGGCGTGAGCAGGCCGATGCGTGGTTCGTCGCGGTCGGCACTCGCTCGCAAGCTGTCGCGGAACGCCTCGAAGAACGGCGCCACACGCTCGACATTCATCGACTTGTAGAGGCTGGAAAAGGCGCGCGAGAGCACGAGGCGGTTCTCCAGCGCATAGCCTGCGCCCGACGGGGCCTGCGTGCGGTCGCTGAGCACCCACCAGCGCCCGTCCGGTCCGCGACCGACGTCGGCGGCATAGATATTGAGATAACGCCCGCCCGGCGGCTTCACACCGCACAGCTCGCGCAGATATTCGCTGCTGCCGGCAATAGCCGCAGCCGGAACCGCGCCTTGGGCGACGAGCTTGCCTTCGCCATAGACGTCGCGCAACACCATCTCCAGGAGCTGCGCGCGCTGGGCAATGCCGGCGGTAAGCTGCCGCCAATCGGCTTCATCGATGATCAGCGGCAGATGGCTGAGCGGCCAGAGCCGGTCGGCGGTATCGCCGGGAGCACGGTAGGTGACACCGGCCTCGCGCAGATGGCGGTCGGCCGAGGCAAAGCGGCGCTCGATCTCACTTGGCGAAAGGGCCGCAAAGGCGTCGAGGAAGCGACTCCAGGCCGGGCGCGGCGCACCGTCCGGGCCGAGATATTCGTCGGGAATGCCGGGAATCCGGGCGTAATCGCGGGTCCACAGCGCAATACGGCGCTGACCCGGCCGCGCCTTGGCCTCCTGGCTGGTCCCCTGCCCTTGGCCGGCCTGCTCCGCCATCCGACTCTCCCCAAGCCCCCGCACATCTTCAATGCAGGAGCGGCGTCCGCAAGTCGAGTGTCAAAGGGAATTCGGACGAACGTTCCTCGGACGGCGTGTCGACCCTGCCGGGGGTATGACCATGGTCCTGGAAGCGGGCCAGCCGGCGCGCCTCTGCCTCGTAGGAATTGACCGGTTTGGTCTCGTAGTTGCGGCCGCCGGGATGGGCGACATGATAGACGCAGCCCCCGAGCGCGCGACCGTTCCAGGTGTCGATGAGATCGAAGGTCAACGGCGCATGCACGGGAATGGTCGGATGGAGACCGGAGGCCGGCTGCCAGGCCTTGAAGCGTACGCCGGCGACCGCCTCGCCGGACTGTCCGGTCGCCGTCATCGGCATGCGGCGGCCGTTGCAGGTGATGACATGGCGGCCCTCGACAAAGCCGGTCGCCTTGACCTGCAGCCGTTCCATCGAGGAATCGACGTAGCGCACGGTGCCGCCGGCCGATCCCTCCTCGCCCAGCACATGCCAGGGCTCCAGCGCCTGCCGCAGCTCCAGCGCGACGCCACCATGATGGACGCGGCCGAACACAGGGAAACGGAATTCGAGCTGCGCGGTATACCATTCAGGCGCAAACGCGTAGCCGGATTGCTTCAGCTCCTCGAGCACGCCCAGGAAATCTTCCCAGAGAAAATGCGGCAGCATGAAGCGGTCGTGCAGCACGGTGCCCCATCGTACGAATCCGCCGGTTTGCGGTTCGCGCCAGAACTTGGCGATCAGCGCACGGACCAGCAGTTGCTGCGCCAGCGACATGCGGGGATCGGGCGGCATTTCGAGCGCGCGGAATTCGACGAGGCCGAGCCGGCCGGTCGGCTCGTCAGGCGAGAACAGCTTGTCGATGCATATCTCGGCGCGATGGGTATTTCCGGTGATGTCGACGAGGATGTGCCGGAACAGCCGGTCGGCCAGCCATAGCGGAGCTTCCACACCCGGCGGCGGCACATGCGAGAGCGCTATCTCCAGTTCGTACAGCCCGTCATGCCGCGCCTCGTCGATGCGCGGCGCCTGGCTGGTCGGACCGATGAACATCCCGGAGAAAAGGTAGGACAGCGACGGATGGCGCTGCCAGTAGAGCACAAGGCTCTTCAGCAGATCAGGGCGGCGCAGGAACGGCGAGTCTTCCGGCTTGCTGCCGCCGACCACGACATGGTTGCCGCCGCCGGTGCCGGTATGGCGGCCGTCGATCAGGAAACGGTTGGCGCCAAGCCGCGTCTTCGCGGCATCCTCGTAGAGACCGGACGTGATGTCGACCGCTTCGCGCCAGCTTTGCGCAGGTTGTACATTGACCTCGATCACGCCGGGATCTGGCGTGACCTTGATCACCTCGATGCGGGGATCGAAGGGCGGCGCGTAGCCCTCGACATGAACCTGCAGCTGAAGTTCTTCCGCGGCCGCTTCCACCGCCGCGACGAGTTCGAGATAATCTTCGGCACGTTCGACCGGCGGCATGAACGCGCACAGCCCCCCGTCGCGGAGTTCGACCGACATGGCCGTGCGCACCGGCGGCGGCTCCGACTCGTCCGGCTCCGGTTTCTTCGCTACGCCATCGAACTTTCCCAGTTCACCGCGCGGCACCATCGGGTCGCACTCGACTACAAAAGGGTAATCCTCCGGCGGCACGTATTCGAGGGAAGCAATCGGCAACCGCAGACCGAGCGGCGAGTCACCCGCCGATAGAAACAGATGGCTGCGCCGCAATTTCCAGCACTCGCTGCGCCAGCGCGCGGGACCACGGCCTGCAATCGGATTGAAGCGCTGGATCGGCAGCACATAGCCTTTGGGCGCATTCAGTCCCTGATCGAACACCCGAGCCATTCGCGCCCGCTCTTCGGGATCGGCGAGCCTGGAATCGGTGGGAGTGACATTGGCCGGAAGCGCGGCCTCACGCTCCATCCAGTAGACGGGATCCTCGAAGGCCGGCATGACGTATTTCGCGCCGAGCCCGAGCCGCACGGCCGTGCCCTCGGCCAGCCGTTCGGCATCGGCGATAGCGGCCTTGCCCGGACTGTCGAACTTGGCGATCAGATCGGCATTCTTCCAGATCGGGACGCCGTCCTTGCGCCAATAGAGCCCGAACGCCCAGCGCGGCAGGCTTTCGCCGGGATACCATTTGCCCTGCCCGTAATGCAGCAGCCCTCCGGGCGCAAAACGCGCGCGCAGCCTTCGGATCAATTCATCGGCGACTGTGCGCTTGGTCGGACCGACCGCCGCGATGTTCCACTCCGGCGATTCCATATCGTCGATCGAAACGAAGGTCGGCTCGCCGCCCATGGTCAGCCGCACGTCGCTTGCGCTGAGATCGGCATCCACCTGCTCGCCGAGCCGGTCGAGCCTCGCCCAGGACTCGTCAGAGAAGGGTTTGGTGATGCGCGGCGCCTCGCGAATGCGCTTCGCGCTCATTTCAAAGTGGAACTCGACGTTGGCAGAGCCGGCGCTGCCCGACACCGCCGCCGCCGAACGGTAATGTGGCGTAGCGGCGACGGGGATATGCCCCTCGCCCGTCAGCATGCCCGAGGTGACGTCGAACCCGATCCAGCCTGCACCAGGCAGGTAGACCTCGGCCCAGGCATGCAGATCGATGAAGTCGTTCTCGACCTCACGCGGCCCTTCGACCGGATCGATGTCGGGACGAAGCTGGATCAGATAACCGGAGACGAAGCGCGCCGCGAGTCCAAGATGACGCAGCAGATGGATCAGCAGCCACGCCGAATCCCGGCACGAGCCCGAGCCCTTCGCCAACGTCTCTTCCGGAGTTTGAACGCCCGGCTCCATGCGGATGACGTAACGAACCTGCTTCTGCAGGTTAGCGTTGAGCTCCACCAGAAAATTGACGGTGCTGTCGGCCTCGGCCGGCAAGCCCTTCAGATACGCATCGAAGAGCGGTCCTTGCGCCGTGGTCTCGAGATAGGGCGCGAGCTCGGTCTTGAGATCGTTGGAATATTGGAACGGATAGGAATTCGCAGACGGCTCGACAAAGAAATCGAACGGATTGACCACCGTCATCTGCGTCGTGAAATCGACCTCCACCTTCAGCTCGGTCACCTTGTCCGGAAAGACAAAACGGGCCAGCCAGTTGCCCTGCGGGTCCTGCTGCCAGTTCACGAAGTGATTGGAGGGCGTGACCTTGAGCGAGTAGCTCAGAATCGGCGTACGCGTGTGCGGCGCAGGACGCAGGCGGATGGTCTGAGGGCCGAGATCGATCGGTCGGTCGTACTTGTAGTGCGTGACGTGATGCAGTGCGACGTAGATCGACACGGGATGGGCTACTCCAGCAGCTTTTTTGAGCAGAACACCGCCGCAGGCCCCGATCAAGCACTAACAACGGGCATGGACTGCCCAAGGGGCGGGCTGCCGGCAAAGCGAATGGCGAATAGATCAACCCTGCTCGCCATTCCCATTCGCTGTTCGCTGCTTCTCACATCGTCGCGCCGAGCACCCAGGGCGCGAACTCGGCACCGCCGAAATCGAAGCTCTCGCTCTTGGTCGGCTGGCCGGAAGCCGTCTTCAGCATCAACTCGAAGATGCGCTGGCCGCACTCCTGCACGCTCTCCTCGCCGTCCAGGATGGTGCCGCAATTGACGTCCATGTCGTCTTCCATCCGCTTGTACATCGGCGTGTTGGTCGCAAGCTTGATCGACGGCGCGGGCTTGCAGCCGAATACGCTGCCGCGTCCGGTGGTGAAGCAGACGAGATTTGCGCCGCCAGCCACCTGCCCTGTTGCGGCGACCGGGTCGTAGCCGGGCGTATCCATGAAGACGAAACCCTTCTTGGTGACGGGCTCGGCATAGTGCAGCACATCGACCAGATTGGTGCTGCCGGCCTTCGCCATGGCGCCCAGCGATTTCTCCAGGATGGTGGTGAGGCCGCCAGCCTTGTTGCCCGGGCTCGGATTGGCATTCATTTCCGCGCCTTCGCGCTGGGTGTATTCCTCCCACCAGCGCATCAGACCAACCAGCTTCTCCCCGACCTCGCGGCTGACCGCACGTCGGGTGAGCAGATGTTCGGCACCATAGGTCTCAGGTGTCTCGGAAAGAATGACCGTGCCGCCGTGGCGCACCAGGAGATCACTCGCTGCACCCAGCGCCGGGTTGGCCGAGACGCCGGAATAGCCGTCGGATCCGCCGCATTGCAGTGCCACCGTCAGTTCGCTGGCCGGAACGGCTTCGCGTTTCACCTTGTTGGCGTCCATGAGCGCTTCCTTCACGAAGGCTACGCCCTTCTCAACGGTCTTGCGCGTGCCGCCGACTTCCTGAATGTCCATTGCACGCAGACGGCCGGCAAGCTTCTGCTCTTCCATCAGCCCGCCGATCTGATTCACCTCGCAGCCGAGACCGAGCACGATCACCGCCGAGAAATTCGCGTGCCGCGCATAGCCGCCGAGCGTACGGCGAAGCAGCGCCAGCGGCTCGTCCTGTGTCATGCCGCAGCCGGTCTTGTGGGTCAGCGCCACAACGCCGTCGACATTGGGGAAGTCCGCCAGCGGATTGTGCCCGGTCAGCGGATTCTTCCGGAAGACGTCGGCGACGAGACTTGCGACATGGGCGCTGCAATTCACGGACGTGAGGATGCCGATGTAATTGCGCGT
>JAHCKB010000069.1 GCA_026125985.1 Bradyrhizobium sp. | reverse complement strand
GCGTGCTGGTAGAGATAGCCGAGAACCGCATCGCTCTCGTCGCGCGGGATGCCGACGATGAAGCGCGTGAAGCCGCGATTGACGAACAGCGCCTTGCGGCCCGTGACAGGATGGGTGCGCAGGATCGGATGCTCTGCGCGCGGATAGGACGGACGATCCGCCTCTCCGTAGTTGGCATAGAGGCCGCGATAGACCTGCTCGCCGTCATGCAGCGCGGTCAGCCCGTCGAGATACGCCTTCATGCGATCGGACAGCGCCTCATAGGCCGCGTACATGTTGGCGAACAGCGTGTCGCCGCCATGCGGCGGGCACTGCTTGATGTGCAGGATCGAGCCCATCGGCGGCTCGAGATCGCAGGACACGTCGGAGTGCCAGCCCTCGCCATTGGCGCGCGGTGAGTCCTTGTCGGCATAGATTCGCATCAAGGCCGGATCGCCCTCGTTGGGCGCAGCCGGATGCACATGCAGCTCGCCGAACTTGCGGCCGAAGGCGAGATGCTGGGCCGGCGTGATCTGCTGGTTGCGGAAGAAGATCACCAGGTTCTCGGCAAGCGCCCGATGAATCTCGTCCATCTGCCGGTTGGACCGCGCCCCGTCGTCGACGAGCCTTGCGAGGTCGACGCCCGATATCTCCGCACCGATGATCGGCGTCAGTTTCTCGACGGCGATGGTCTCGTAGGGTTCGGCCTCGCCGGCCAGATGCCGGTAGCGCGGGCCCTGCTTGCCCGACAGCGAGCTCATGGGCGGTCCTCCCGATCATTTTTGATTGGGAGGCATGGTAGCGCGGGCGGGACGGATCGCAATCCCTATATCCGGGGGCGCCCTGGGGGCGCTTCTGCTCGGCTGAACGGATTGCCTTCACGGATTGAACAGCGTTCGGCCGACGGGACAATCGAGTCGATCGTGTACATCACGCCGTCGATCCCCTTGCGCTTGAGCCGTCCTGCCTCGCGGCCGAACGTCACCACGACAGTGCAACTGGAAAAGCCGGGGTCGAAACTCACTACCCAGCGCCGGGCACCCTCCGCGAAGGCCGTGTTGCCGACCAGCCGATTGCCTTCGAAACGCAGCCCGGTGGCTTCGCCGCCGGCATTTTGCGTTGCGCCGGGAGCGTTATCGGTCTGCCTCTTGCGCTTGCGGTTCGCGCGCGAAGCACGCTCGAACAACCGCCCCGTGGAACTCACATACACCGTGTGATAAACGGTGGACGAGGTGTTCTTCTTGCTGCCGTCCGGACCGGTCTTCGACACCGCAACGGACCAACTGACCTGCACGGTCTTGTTGTAGAGCGCCCGCGGAGCCTGTGCGTAAGCAGGGAAGGCAAGCACCACACCGGTGGCGCCGATCAGCAAGGACTTGAACAGACCAGTCTTCAAGAACCGCACCCCACCCCGCTCCGAAAAGCTATTCCGCCGCCGTGGTCTCCGGCAGCTTCTTGCCCTCACCGTAGCGCTGGTCGATGTAATCGATGACGAGCGCCTTGAAGTCGGCGGCGATCGTCGCCCCGCGCAGGGTGCGGAACTTCTTGCCGTCGACGAACACGGGCGCGGCCGGCGCTTCGCCGGTGCCGGGCAGCGAGATGCCGATATTGGCGTGCTTGGATTCGCCGGGGCCGTTGACGATGCAGCCCATGACCGCGACGTTGAGCTGCTCGACGCCCGGATATTTCGTCTTCCAGGTTGGCATTTCTTCGCGGATGAAGTCCTGAATCGAGCGCGCGAGCTCCTGGAAAGTGGTCGAGGTGGTGCGGCCGCAGCCCGGGCAGGCCGCCACCAGCGGCACGAAGGTACGGAAGCCCATGGTCTGCAGCAGTTCCTGCGCGACCTGCACTTCCAAGGTGCGGTCGCCGCCGGGCTCCGGCGTCAGCGAGATGCGGATGGTGTCGCCAATGCCGTCCTGCAGCAGGATGCCGAGCGCCGCAGACGAGGCGACGATGCCCTTTGACCCCATGCCGGCCTCGGTGAGGCCGAGGTGGATGGCGTAATCCGAGCGACGCGCCAGCTCCTGATAGACTGCGATCAGATCCTGCACGGCGGAAACCTTCGCCGAGAGGATCATCTTGTTCTTGGGCATTCCGAGTTCTTGCGCGCGCGCCGCCGAGAGCAGCGCCGACTGCACCATCGCCTCGCGCGTCACCGCACGGGCATCGCGCGGATTGGGCGAGGCCGTGTTCTCGTCCATCAGCTTGGTCAGCAGTTCCTGGTCGAGCGAGCCCCAGTTGGCACCGATGCGCACGGGCTTGTCGTTCTTGTTGGCGATCTCGATGATGTCGGCGAACTGGGTGTCGCGCTTGTTCTTGAAGCCGACATTGCCAGGATTGATACGGTACTTGTCGAGCGCCTCGGCACAGGCCGGATATTCCGACAAGAGCTTGTGGCCGATGTAATGGAAATCGCCGATCAGCGGCGTGGTGATACCGCGCTTGCGCAAGGCATCGCGAATATGCGGCACGGCGGCGGCGGCTTCCTCGCGGTCGACGGTGATGCGTACCAGCTCCGAGCCCGCGCGCGTCAGCGCCGCGACCTGCGCAACGGTGGATTCGACATCGGCGGTATCGGTGTTGGTCATCGACTGCACGACGATCGGCGCGCCGCCGCCGACGGCGACGTTGCCTACCATCACCTGCGTGGTCTGGTGCCGCGGGCGAGGGCCGGCGACGTCGGATGGGTTCATTTCGGGCTTGTTCATGCGGCCTCGAATATCAGGTTTTGGTGATCTTCACCAAGGGGTCGGTTCAGCGGCAGGCCTTGCGTGGCAGGCGGAGCGTCGTGCCCATATAGTAAATTCATATGTCAATTCAGTGATTTACATCACCAGGACGGCTCGTCACCGCATTCCGCCACCCGAATATCGAGGTCCGCAGCCGGAGATCAAGGGCCAATTGTCTTTCCATACACGCGCCTGAGGTCATAGCATTGGCAAAAATCCTGTCAGGAGAACGAAGATGGCAGAGCGCGGCGGACTGATCTCGACCCAGGAACTCGCCGGTCTCCTCGGCCAACCCAACCTGCGCGTCTTCGACTGCACCACCTATCTCGACTATCAGCCGGAAGGCGGCCCCGTCCCCTACATCGTCCGGCCCGGCAAGGTCACGTTCGAGGAAGGGCACATTCCCGGCGCCGATTTCCTCGACCTGCAGGGCGAGTTCTCCGACCAGAATACCGAGCTGCGCTTCATGATGCCTGATGCCGCGCATCTGGAAACCGCATTCGGGCGTCACGGCGTCGGCAACGACAGCCGGGTTGTCCTCTACTCGATCGGTACCGCGATGTGGGCCACGCGGTTCTGGTGGATGCTGCGGTCGCTCGGCTTCGAGGCTCTCGTGCTGGACGGCGGGCTCGACAAGTGGAAGGCCGAAGGCCGCGCGCTCGAGACGGGACCGGCGAAAGGCTACCCGGCGGCGAAATTCACCGCCGCGCCGAAGCCCGGCTTTTTCGTCGACAAGCGCGAGACGCAGGCGGCGAGCGCCAACCGCTCGACCGTCGTGGTCAATGCGCTCGGTCCGCAATTCCACAAGGGGCTGGAGCCCAGCCGCTATGGCCGGCCCGGCCGCATTCCCGGCAGCGTCAACGTCCCGGCGGCGACGCTCATTGATGCGCAAGCCAAGACCTTCCTTTCGCCCGCCGATGTCGCGCCGAAATTTGCCGCGCAGGGCATCACGAAGGACAAGCGCGTGGTGGCCTATTGCGGCGGCGGCATCTCCGCCACCATCGACCTGTTCCAGCTCTATCGCCTGGGCTACGACAACATCACCCTGTACGACGCCTCGATGGGCGAATGGGCCAGGGACGAGTCGCTGCCGATCGAGACGGGCTAGAATCGTTGATTTGTCACCTCGTCATTGCGAGAGCAACGCGACGAAGCAATCCATCTGCTTGTTGTGGCAAAGCTGGATTGCTTCGCTTCGCGCGCGATGACGGGAGGCTCAGGCGTTCGGCGCGGCTTCAGCCTGCGTCGTTTCGGGCTTGTTGACGAGATAGAGCCCCGCGATCACCAGCAGCGCCGCCGCGCCGAAGGCGAGCGTAACGGTATCGTGCATGATGAAATAGCTTGCCACCACGCCGAACAAAGGTGTGATGAAGGTGAAGGCCGAGAGCTTGCTCGCCGAATAGGCCTTCACCAGCGCGAACCACAGCGTGAATGTCAGGCCGACCACCCAGAACGACTGATAGGCCATGAGCGCCAGCGACAGCGGGCTCGGCATGTGCGTGACCTTCTCCCCGCCGATCCACGCAGCCAGCACGAAAATCGGGATCGACAGCGCGACCTGATAGCCCATGCCCTTCTCCGCCGGCGCATGGATCAGGCGCGTCGCCTTCACGATCAGGGTGGTTGCCGCCCACAGCGCGCCGCCGGCCACGATCAGGAGATCGCCGAGCAGCACTTTCGCATCGACATTGGCTTGCGGCACGCCGATGGCAAGCGCCACGCCGGCAAAGCTCAACCCCAACCCCGCCCACTGCACAGGGCGCAACCGCTCGCCGAGAAGAATGTACGATCCGAGCGCAACAAAGAACGGCGCGATATAGAGGAACACTACTGCGCGCGAGGCCGATGTCAGCCGCAGGCCCTGATAGATCAGCACGAACTCGATACCGAAGATCAGGCCGTTGAGAAGTCCCGGCCGCAGCGTGCCGTCGCGCTCGAAAAATCGGACGCCGCGAAACCAGCCGATGATGAGCAGCACCGGCAGCGCGCCAGCGGAGCGGCAAAGCGCCTGCAGCATCGGCGGGACGTCCGGCAACACCAGCTTGACCGCGATCTGGTTGAATCCCCAGCTCAGGCACAGCATCAGCATCAAGGCGATGGCGCCCGGGCTGAGCGGACGCCCGGCAGAAGGTGTTGCAGAGGTCGGCGACATTGTTCCCCTTGGCCGGCGTGCGGCGCCGGTCGTTGTTATTTCTGGCAATGCACGCAGGTGCCGGCGATCTCGACCACGCTCATCTTCGGTGCAAAGCCGGAAGCGCGCGCGGCAACGTTGATGTTCTTCGCCAGAGGCGCGGCCGGAATCTCGCCGACCGAACCGCAGAGATCGCAGATCAAGAATGCCACCATGGCGCTCTCGTCATGGTCGTGCGCACAGGCCAGATAGGCATTGCGGCTCTCGATGCGGTGTACGAGGCCGTTCTCCATCAGGAAGTCGAGCGCGCGATAGACCGTGATCGGCGCTGGACGCGGCATCGACCTGGCAAGCTCGTCAATCACCTCATAGGCGCCGAGCGGACGGTGGCTGGAAAGCAGCGCCTGCAGGACCTGACGCCGGATCGGGGTGAATTTTTGCGAGCGCTTCGCACATACCGCTTCCGCATGCGCTATCGCATCTGCGGCGCAGCGGCCGTGATCGTGATCGGGGCCTGGAAATGCCGGTCTGGGCAGGGTCATTGTCTCCTTGTAGCATCTCGTTCCGCCAACCCAAAGCCCGCGCGGATTTGCGACGTTCCAGCCATGCCGTGCCGACAGGGCAGGTCGTAGCTAACGCGCCGTGCGAAATTCATAAGCTAGCTTATTATATTACGAGCTTATGGAGAAAGAGGCTGGCCAATGCGCGGTTCGGTGGATACCAACTTCCTGTTCACGCTCGGCGAGGTAACGCGCATGGTGCGCGCCTGGGCCGACCGGGAAGCCGGACGCTACGGCATTACCCGCGCGCAATGGGCCGTGCTGGCCAAGGTGGAACGCAACGAAGGCATGAAGCAGTCGGAACTCGCCGAACAACTTGAGATGCAGCCGATCACGCTGACGCGATTGATCGACAAGCTGTGCGACAGTGGCTGGATCGAGCGCCGCGGCGACGAGAGCGACCGCAGGGTCAACCGGCTTTACCTGAAGAAGGCCGCCCGCCCGCTGCTCGGCAAGCTCGCGGGCCTCCGCTCCGAACTGACCGCAACCGCGCTCGAAGGAATCAACCCGGCTGACGCCCACCGCATGCTGGCGCAACTCGAAACCATCAGGGAAAACGTCCGCAACGCGATCCAGGGCCCGAACGCTGATTCCTCCGGAAAGGAGCAGCGTTATGGCTGATCCCGTCGTCAAGTTTCAGCCGGAGCAGAAGAGCAATCCGCCCGCGCCTGCGCGCCCCAAACTCGCCGCCGAGCCCCGCCGCCGCCTGCTGGCGGGTGTGCGCCGCTATCGCCGTTTCCTGCTCCTGGTCGTGGTGCCGCTGGTCGCTGCCGTCGCAGGCCTTACGCTCTATCTGAACGGCGGCCGCTATGTGACGACCGACAACGCCTATGTCGGTGCCCAGAAGGTTCTGATCACGCCCGACATCTCCGGAAAGATCGAAAGGGTGGTAGTGCGCGAGGGGCA
Source organism: Bradyrhizobium sp. (assembly GCA_026125985.1). GTDB lineage: Bacteria > Pseudomonadota > Alphaproteobacteria > Rhizobiales > Xanthobacteraceae > Bradyrhizobium. The sequence goes on along the minus strand of JAHCKB010000069.1, from coordinate 9,638 downwards.
GCAGGTCAGCCGCGGCGACGTTCTGTTCGAGCTCGATCCCGTGCCTTTCCGCCTCGCTGTGCAACAGGCCAAGGCAAATCTCGACCAGGCGCGCGTCGCCCATGACAGCCTTGTGAGAGATCTGCAGGTCTACGGCGAGATGAAGGAGCTGGCGCAGCAGAACGCCGAACTGAAGCGGCGCGATGTCGAGCGCAAGTCGGCGCTGGTGAAGAACAATTACGGGTCCCAGATCGATCTCGACAATGCCTCCGCAAGTCTTGTCACCGCCAATTCGCAGATCGAGCAACTGCATCAGAAAATTGCGTCCACGCTGGCGCAACTGCTCGGCAAGCCCGACCTGCCGCTCGAGCAATTCCCGCCCTACTCGCTGGCCAAGGCCGCGCTCGACCAAGCGCAGCGCAATCTCGATCACACGGTGATGCGCGCCCCGCTACCGGGAGTCGCCACTCAGGTGGACCAGATCCAGCTCGGTCGCTTCATCGCAGCAGGCACACCGGTGTTTTCCATCATCGACATCTCCAGGCCCTGGGTCGACGCCAATCCCAAGGAGTCGGACTTCACCCATGTGGCCGTGGGGCAACCCGTCACCATCGAGGTCGATGCCTTCCCCGGCCACGTCTTCAAGGGCACCGTCGGCTCCTTGTCGCCCGGCACTGGCGCCCAGTTTGCGATCCTGCCGCCGCAAAACGCGATGGGAAATTTCGTCAAGGTCGTGCAGCGCGTTCCGGTACGCATTTATCTCGACCACAACGACAAGCATGTCGGCAAGCTCAAGGCCGGCATGAGCGCCTATGCCACGATCGACACCGGGCATCGCAGGACGCTGGCCGGCCTGTTCGGCTTCCGCGCTCCGGCTGCCAACCGGGACTAGGCCGCCATGACCGCGCCGGGCGCAACGCCGTCAAGCATGCCGCCCGGCATCCGTCGCGCCATGGTGACGATCTGCTCGATGACCGCCACCATCATGCAGGCTCTCGACACCACCATCGCCAATGTAGCGCTCCCCTACATGCAGGGCTCGCTGTCGGCGACGCAGGACCAGATCAACTGGGTGCTGACATCCTACATCGTCGCGGCGGCCATCATGACTGCCCCGGTCGGGTGGATCACGAGCCGGTTCGGACGCAAGCGCATCTTCATCGCCTGCGCGGCGGGCTTCACCGTGGCATCGGTGATGTGCGGGCTCGCGCAGGACATCACCCAGATGGTCCTAGCACGCCTGCTGCAGGGCGTCTTCGGCGCGGCGCTGGTCCCTCTGTCGCAGTCGGTGATGCTGGATGCCTATTCGTTGCAGGAGCGCGCCAAGGCAATGTCGCTCTGGGGCGCGGGAGTGATGATGGGCCCGATCATGGGGCCGTCGCTCGGCGCCTGGCTGACCGAGGCCTATTCCTGGCACTGGGTCTTCTTCGTCAACCTGCCCTTCGGCATCTTTACCGTCGTTGGACTGCTGATTTTCACCGATGAAACGCCGAAGAATACCGCCCTGCGTTTCGACTGGTTCGGGTTTGCTGCGTTGGCGATCGCCATCGGCGCCGTACAGCTCGCCCTCGATCGGGGCGAACAGCTCGGCTGGATGGAGTCGAACGAAATTCTGGCAGAGTTCATCGTCGCCGGCGTCGGCTTCTACTATTTCCTGGCGCATTCCCTGACTACATCGCATCCGTTCATCCGGTTTGAACTGTTCCGGGACAGGAACTTCCTCAGCGGGTGCATATTCATGGCGGTAATGGGAGTGGTTCTGTTCTCCACCATGGCGCTGGCCTCGCCGCTCCTGCAGAACGTTATGGGCTATCCCATATTGACGGCCGGCATCCTGCTGGCCAGCCGCGGCTTCGGCACGCTCATCTCGTTCATGATGGTCAGCCGGCTGATGCAGCATTTCGAGGCACGCACGCTGATCCTCGCGGGCCTGCTGATAACCTGCATTTCGCTCTGGTTCATGAGCGGCTGGACCGACCAGACCGGCGCGATCGAGATCGCTGTCGTGAGCATCGTCCAGGGTTACAGCTTCGGCCTCGTATTCTCGCCGCTTAGCACTGCGGCCTTTCTGACCCTGCCCAACCAGTTGCGGACCGATGGCACGGCCATGCTGACGCTGATGCGCAACGTGGCAAGCTCGGTCGGTATCGCCATCGTCATTGGGCAACTGACAGAGGGAACACGGCGCAACCACGCCATGCTCGTGGAGCACATCAATCCGTTCAATCACGCGCTACAGATGCCGAGCCTGCGGAGCGTGATCGACCTGAGCACCAATGCGGGAAAGGCGATGATGGAACGGATCGTCAACCTGCAGGCGCAGATACTCTCGTTCTCCCGAGACGAACTGCTGATCCTCATCTTCATCCTCTGCACGCTGCCGATGGCGTTCATGATCAGCTCGACGCGGGCATCATTGCAGAACAGGACCGCCGTGCCACCGCAGGCAGCGAAGGATTAACCGCAGAGCTTTTCCGGCCGCTCCGGGTTGGCGGTGCGCCGGCTATGCTGCCTCATCGAACAAATGCGCAATGGCGTTGGCGTAGTACTTCAGCACCATACGATCACCGGGATTGATGCGATAATTGCCATCCTCCTCCACAACGAGGTGACGCAGCGTCAGCATGCGCAACCCCACCGAAATAGCGTAGTCGCGATCAGCGCGCGGAATATGGACATAGCTGCCGCGGTCCTCGAGTTCGCCGATCAGGACCGATGCGCGCTGCTTGATGTCGAGCAGGGAGAGCGGCGCTTCGTCCGCCTGAAGCATCGCAGTCGAAACCAGAGAGACCGGCAACGCCGGAACTACCCGCCCGACGGCCTGCATAAGCCTGTTGCCGAGCTTTTCCGTCTCGGCATGCCGCGCTTCCGGCGACAACAGGCGAAAGTCGACTCCGGCTTCGGTGACGTGCTGGCGGAGCGACACGGGCTCGCCAAAACTGACACAGGTATAGCCGAAGCGATGCCATTCGCCGCGTATCGCCATCCAGATGTGGTGTCCGACGTGGCGCGCCAATACGATGGCGTTGAATCCGAATACCGGCTTCTTCCCCGGTTCGGTGCTGGCGGCTGAGGTGAGCATGCGATCTTCCAGCACGCGATCGTAGTTGACTGCGACCGGAACGAACACCACATCGCGAGGCCCGAGCGGATCGAATCCGGAGACCATATAGCTCAGCAGTCCGAATTTGGGCGGGCGCAGCCGGCCGTCGCGGCTCAGGCCGCCTTCCGGGAAGATCGCCTGGGTGACGCCCGCCGATGTCGCCATGTGCACATAGCGCGCCAGCACCTTGCGATAGAGCGTCTCCCGGGAATCCCGATTGATGAAATAGGCTCCCATCGACCGGATCAGACCGCGCAGCCCCCAGACCTGCGCCCATTCGCCAACGGCGTAGCTCAGCGCCGATGACGTGGCCGCGACATAGGTCACCAGCACGTAGTCCATGTTGGAGCGATGGTTGATGACGAAAATGACCGACGACGAGGGGTCCACGGCCGCGAGCGCATCGTCGTTGCGATAGCCGATACGGACGCGATAGAGCATTTGCGAAATGCCCCTTGCGATGCGGGTGCCGATACGGAAATAAGCGTAAGCGCTGAACGACGGAACGATCTCGCTGGCGTAGCGCTTGACTTTCTCCATGGCGACTTCGCGCGGCACGCCGGTTTCCCTGGCGTGCTCGTCGACGGCATAGAGCACCTCCGGATCGAACATCAGGCGATCGATCAGCACCTGACGCCTGGTCAGCTTGAACGGCTGGATACGAAGCTTGAGACGCGTATTGAGTTCCTCAATCGCGCGATTGGCGCGCCGCCGCAACGCCCAGCGAACGCTCGGCACCAGGATGCGGTCAACCGCAGCCCAGGCCGCCAGCAAGACCAGGATGATGACCACCCATATCGGCAGGGTAACGTGTGAACCCATGTCGACCCCCTTGGGTGGTCAGGATACCATCCAGACATCGGCTTGCTGCAAGGGCTTTGTTGGCCCTTGTGCCGCTAGATCGATGTCGCCGGGATGAATGCGTCGAAGGCGGCCCACACCTGGGCACGATAGCGATCCTGCTCCTGCAGGATCTCGTGCCGGGCACCCTCGATGACAGAAGACACTCCGGCCGGGAGACGCGCGGCAAACCGCGCTACCGCTGCCGGAGACACCACACTGTCAGCGCCCGCTGCGAGCATCAGCGTCGGCTGATCGATATGCGGCAGATACTCCCGGCCACGAAAGGCCAGGATGGTCTCGAACGCTGCGTCCAGCCAGGCCACCGTCGGCGAACCGATTCCGAGCGTGGGGTGCTGCTCGACGATCACGATATTGCGGGCGTAACGCTGGGGATCGGAGGTGAGCGGGTTTCCCTCAAAGCGACGCCTTCGGCCCCGATCGACGTTTCCACCCGGCACATAGCTGTGGCCGAGGCCTGCGCGGTGCAGCGTCCGGAACAGCAGACGCATCGGCAGAGAAGCGCGAGCGCTGGGCAAGTCGATCATCGGCGCCACGAGAACGGCACGCTCGAACCAACGCTGGCCCGAATGCGCGACACGCAGCAGGATTGCGCCTCCCATCGAGTGGGTCAGCGCGTAGTAGGGCGCTGGGCAATGCGGAAGCACTACCTGCTGCATGAAGGTGGCGACGTCGGTCTCGTATTCCGAAAAGCTGTCGACATGCCCCTTGGCCGGGTCCGGTAATTGCCGGGAGGAATGCCCCTGCCCGCGCCAATCCATGGTCGCCACCGTAAAGCCGCGCTGGCGCAAATCGTTCACCGTCTCGAAATATTTTTCGATGAACTCGCCGCGCCCGCCGAAGACACAGACCGTCCCCTTGCCGCTTGCCGCTCCGCCCCAATGCGCAAAGCGCAGCTCGACGCCGTCAGGCGTTATGATCTTGCCCACGACGGCGCCTTCGGGGACCGGATTGCCCGGCGTGACCATGAGATTCGTGCTGCCTGTCATCGCGCCGCCTGCTCGGATTGACCTGAACTGGCTTCCGTGCCGCGCCGCAGGCCGAGCCACATGCCGCCGAGCGACAGCGCTCCGCCAATCAGATGGATCGCGGTCGGCGCCTCGCCGAGAAAGACGGTCGACACCACAAGGAAGGCGAGCAGGCCCAGAATTTCCCGCCCTTTTCCAGACTTCAATTGCATCATTTGATCGGTGGACGCGGCAGCACCGCCTCGCCCGCTTCCAGGCGATAGGTGTGATCGAGCGAATACCAGGGCGCGGTGACGTCGCTTGCGACGGGATGCGGCTCGTCGTGCCGCAGGAACTTTCCGATCAGCGCGCGCGTCACGCCGAACTGCGTATCGCTCTCGATATTGGGATCGGCGGGATCGTAGACCTGGGAAATCAGGGTTTTGAAGCCTGGCTTGAAGATCAGCGCATGCAGATGCGCCGGCCGGTATGGATGCCGGCTCTGCGCCTTCAACAGGCGACCGACCACGCCGTCGGTCGGTATCGGATAGCCGACGAACATCACCGAGCGGAAGGAGAAGCACCCGTCGGCATCGGTCGTCAGCTTGCCGCGCAGGTTCATGTCTGCCTGCCCGGGATCCTGGTTCTCGTAGAGCCCGACGGGCGAAGCGTGCCAGACATCGACCTCGGCGCCGGCAACCGGTCGGCCGGCCCTGTCCACCACACGACCGCTGACGAACAGTGGCGCTCCCGGCGTGTCGGAACGCACGATCGAACCGCCATTCTCGATCCGCGGCGAGTTCAACCGCCAGAACGGCCCGAGCAGCGACTGGTCGGTCTCCGTATTGCCGTCCATGCCGTTGTTGAGCAGGCAAACCAGCGAGGAGACGCCGAGCGAGCCCGACATCAGCACAAACTCGTTGTGCGTGTCGGTGGTGAGCCGGCCCATTTCGGCAAGGATGGCTGTCGCCTCGCGGAACTCTGCCTCGGTCAGCCTCACGTCGCGGACAAAACCGTGCAGGTGCCTGATCAACGAGACCATGATCTCGCGCAGCCGCGGATCGGTCGTGCGCTGCATCGCTTCCAGCGCCGCCACCGTCACATCCTGCTCGCGCTCGATGATCATGGCGCCTCGATGCTCACGGCGCCGCCGCCGCCCTCAGTTCAATTTCTCGATGGCAACGGCCACGCCCTGACCGACGCCGACGCACATGGTGGCAAGCGCGAGCTTGCCGCCGCGCTTCTCCATGCCATGTACGGCCGTCATCGCCAGCCGCGCGCCGCTCATGCCGAGGGGATGACCGAGCGCGATTGCGCCGCCGTGCGGATTGACGAAGTCGGCATCTTCCTTGACGCCGAGTTGCCTGAGGCAGGCAATGCCCTGCGAGGCGAAGGCTTCGTTCAATTCGATCAGGTCGAAATCGCTGACCTTGATGCCGAGCCGCTCCACCAGCTTCTTGGTAGCCGGCACCGGCCCGATACCCATGATGCGTGGAGGCACTGCAGCCGACGCCAGACCCAGGATGCGCGCGCGCGGCGTCAGCCCGTGCTTCTTCACGGTTGCTTCCGAGGCGAGAATCATGGCGGCGGCGCCATCGTTGACGCCCGATGCATTGCCGGCGGTGACGGTGCCAGGATTGCGCACGATCGGCTTGAGCTTCGCGAGGCCTTCCAGCGTGGTTTCGGGACGTGGATGCTCGTCCTTGTCGACGATGACAGGACCGGCCTTGCCGCCGGGCACCGAGATTGGCGTGATTTCTTCCGCGAAATATCCAGCTGCGATCGCTGCGCCCGCACGCTGCTGCGAGCGGATCGCCATGGCGTCCTGATCGGCGCGCGAGACCTGGAACTCCTCCGCGACGTTTTCGCCGGTCTCCGGCATGGCGTCGACGCCATATTGCGCCTTCATCAGCGGATTGATGAAGCGCCAGCCGATGGTGGTGTCGAAAATGTCGGCGCTGCGCGCGAAGGCTTCCGGCGCCTTGCCCATCACGAACGGCGCCCGCGTCATGGATTCGACGCCGCCCGCAATGGCGAAATCGATCTCGCCGGCCCGGATGGCGCGGCCGGCCGCGCCGACCGCATCGAGGCCCGAAGCGCAGAGACGATTCAGCGTCTGGCCGGGAACCGTTTCCGGCATGCCCGCGAGCAATAACGCCATGCGCGCGACATTGCGGTTGTCCTCGCCGGCCTGGTTGGCGCAGCCGAAAAACACCTCGTCGACCTGCGACCAATCGAGCTTGGGGTGCTTTGCCATCAATGCCTTGATCGGGGCCGCGGCAAGATCGTCGGTGCGCACCTTGGCGAGCGAGCCGCCAAAACGGCCAATCGGGGTACGCACGGCATCGCAAATAAAGACATCACGCATCTCATCTCTCCCTAATGCCGCGGCTTCTGGCGTCTGTGGACGGGGGTCGAGGCGAGTTGTAGGAGCGGCCCTGCGGCAGGTCAATCGACCGTGGCAGCCGAGCCGACGCGATAGAAAGATATCCGCCATGCGGAGTGGCCGTGGATCAGGTGGAAAACACTGCTTCACCAGCCAAAGCGGCGGGACCGGGCAGCGAAAATTCTGTAATTTCCGCCGCCCATGACCGTCCAGAAGCCCCTCTCCGCCCCCGCACCATCAGAGCCTGCCGTCACGCCGGAAGCGCCTGCGCGCGTCACGCCGATGATGGAACAGTTCCTGGAAATCAAGGCCGCCAATCCCGGGCTCCTGCTGTTCTACCGGATGGGCGATTTCTACGAGCTGTTCTTCGAGGACGCCGAGATTGCCTCCAAGGCGCTCGGTATCATGCTGACCAAGCGCGGCAAGCATCAGGGCCAGGACATCCCGATGTGCGGCGTGCCGGTGGAGCGCTCCGAGGACTATCTGCATCGCCTGATCGCGCAGGGATTCCGCGTCGCGGTCTGCGAGCAGATGGAAGACCCGGCGGCGGCAAAGGCGCGCGGCAACAAGAGCGTGGTCCGCCGCGACGTGGTGCGGCTGGTGACGCCGGGCACCCTGACCGAAGACACGCTGCTCGACGCCCGCACCAACAATTACCTGCTCGCAATTGCGCGCGCCCGCTCTTCTGCCGGCGGCGACCGCTTTGGACTGGCCTGGATCGACATCTCGACCTCCGAATTCATGGTGACGGAATGCGCAGGTGGCGAACTCGCAGCGACGCTGGCGCGCATCAATCCGAACGAAGCCATCGTGACCGATGCGCTCTACGCCGACAACGAACTCGCTGCCACCTTGCGCGAATTGACCGCGGTGACGCCGCTGACCCGCGACGTCTTCGACGGCGCCACCGCCGAGCGGCGGCTGTGCGATTATTTCGCCGTGGCGACCATGGACGGTCTCGCCGCCATGTCACGGCTGGAAGCCACCGCTGCTGCCGCCGCCGTCACCTATGTCGACCGCACGCAGGTCGGCAAGCGACCGCCGCTGTCGCCGCCGTCGCGCGAGGCCGCCGGCACCACCATGGCGATCGATCCGGCCACCCGCGCCAATCTTGAACTGACGCGCACGCTGTCCGGCGAACGCCGAGGTTCGCTGCTCGATGCCATCGACTGCACGGTAACGCCGGCGGGATCGCGTTTGCTCGCCCAACGACTTGCGGCGCCGCTTACCGACAGCGCCGCCATTGCGCGGCGGCTCGGCGCGGTCACGATCTTCGTCGACGACGGCGCGGCGCGCCAAGACATCCGGGACGCCTTGCGCAATGCGCCGGACATGTCCCGTGCACTGGCGCGCCTTTCGGTCGGTCGCGGCGGACCGCGTGATCTCGCGGGCCTGCGCGACGGCATTCTCGCCGCCGATCATGCTCTGGCGCGGCTGGAGACGCTCGACGATCCCCCGGCCGAAGTCCGGGCCGTGATGGACGCGCTGCGGCGGCCCTCGCGCGATCTCGCGCAGGAATTCACACGCGCGCTTGCGGATCACCTGCCCCTGATCAAGCGCGACGGCGGCTTCGTGCGCGAGGGCTACGAGCCGGCGCTCGACGAGACGCGCAGCCTGCGCGACGCCTCCCGCCTCGTCGTGGCGGCGATGCAGGCGCGCTACGCCGACGACACCGGCATCAAGGGCCTGAAGATCCGGCACAACAATGTGCTCGGCTATTTCGTCGAGGTCACCGCACAGCATGGCGACAAGCTGATGTCGCCTCCCCTGAACGCGACTTTCATCCATCGCCAGACGCTCGCAGGCCAGGTCCGCTTCACCACTGCGGAACTCGGAGAGATCGAGGCCAAGATCGCCAATGCCGGCGACCGCGCACTGGGGCTGGAGCTGGAAATCTTCGATCGCCTGTCGGCGATGGCGCTCGCGGCCGGTGACGATTTGCGCGCCGCCGCACATGCCTTCGCCCAGCTCGACGTGGCGACTGCGCTGGCAAAGCTTGCCGTGGACGACAACTATGTGCGCCCCGAGGTCGATGCTTCGCTGTCGTTTGCGGTGGAAGGCGGCCGGCATCCCGTGGTCGAGCAGGCGCTCAAGCGCGACGGCCAGCCGTTCATCGCCAACTCCTGCGACCTGTCGCCAGGGCCATCGCAACAGAACGGCCAGCTCTGGCTGATCACCGGCCCCAACATGGCCGGCAAGTCGACCTTCCTGCGCCAGAACGCGCTGATAGCGCTGCTCGCCCAGATCGGCTCGTTCGTGCCGGCCGCGCGCGCCCGCATCGGCATCGTCGACCGCCTGTTCTCGCGTGTGGGCGCGGCCGACGACCTCGCCCGCGGCCGCTCCACCTTCATGGTCGAGATGG
>JAHCKB010000068.1 GCA_026125985.1 Bradyrhizobium sp. | reverse complement strand
ATCTCGATGTTCCGCGCGTTTACAATCCGGTTCGAATTGTCGTCCAGAATCTGCTTGACGAAGATTGGATGGCTGGAGCCGCGCTCGGTCGGCCAGACGTAGATGGTATGATTCGGAAAGTAGAGAAACTGGCCGGGCGTGCTGCCGCCGCGCAGCGCCTCGTATTGAATGGCGTCGACGTTGGCGCGGAACGCGAACTTTGCGCGCGGCGCCACTTCCCCGGAGACCAGCAGGCTGAAGGTCATCGCGCTGAGCCCCACCGCGCTGGCGAATTGCAGGAGTGGCAGGATGCTTTGACCTCCCGAGGCGAGCACGACGAACTCGCGATTCTCGCGAGAAAGCAGGATGACGCGGTACGTCGCGATCAGGATCGCGAGCGGCAGGGCAAGGTGAACCTCCGGTGCGGCCGAAGCCAGCAGTGGCAGCACGTTTTCGAGTCCAACCGGCTTGTCGATGACGAGCTTCAGGATCGAGATGAAGCGCTCGGAGAGGTAGAGGCCTTCAATGAGGAACGCCAGGAGGCAGACATCGATCATCGTTCGGGCGAACAGGCGGACAGTGTAAAGCGTGGGCCCAAAATGCCAGCGCAGGCTCATCATGATATAGTGGAACCAATGCGCATGCAGGCCCCGGAATTCGCTTGCAACAACAGTCTCATACCGCTCACCCCGTGCGCTGCATGAGCGTTCTATCGGGCCCAAATATTGCATTTCTGGGATTGGGTCCGCAACATTCGATCATGCAGCGGTGGAAACGGTCTGCCTTGCCTGTTGACGAAAATGGATTGGAGCCGCGCCCGGCCAAGCGTCTCCGCCCGCGGCTTTGCGGGTGTTGGCTCGTTCCGGTGATGCTGGCCGCGGCTGGCATCGAGGTCAAGGGCGCGGAGGTGAGGCTCGATGCATCCTACGGGGTGACGGTGGCCGGCATACCGATCGGCGCGATCTCCGGCAGCCTGGACATCGATGAACGACGCTTCAACGTGATGGCGGAGGGGGCAACCACGGGCGCCTTCAGGGTTGTGCTGAACGGTCACGGCGAAATCGCGACCAGCGGGGTTCGCTCGCGAGGAGAGTCGCTGCCGGCGAAGTACGCATTGACGACCGTGATCCGCTCCCGTGAGGAGAAGGTGCGTATGGAGTTCAACGGCCGTAACGCGACCAGTATCTCCATCGATCCGGAGCCGGCTCCCAACGGCGCGCTGCTGCCGCTCACCGAGGCGCATCGCAACCGGGTCGTGGATCCGTTGACCTCTGTCCTGGTCAATACGGCGGAGCGAGGCGGTTCGCCCGGTCCGGAAGCCTGCCAGCGCACCGTCCCCGTCTTCGATGGCCGCGTCCGCTACGATCTGAAGCTCGCCTTCAAGCAGCTTGCCAGCGTAACCACGCCGATCGGATATCAGGGAGCGGCGGTCGTCTGCCAGCTGCTCTTCGTGCCGATTGCGGGCCATGACCCGGACCGGTTCTTGTTCAAGTACCTTGCCGAGCAGCGCGACATGGAGGTTTGGCTCGTTCCGGTGGCGGGCGCAGGCGTCCTGGTGCCCTACCGTGTCTCCATCCGCACGCCGATCGGTCTTGGGGTGATGGAGGCGAAGCGGCTCGAAATTGCGAAGGGGCCGACCGCGACGAACGTGCTCCCTGAAAGCGGCCGCCGGTGAACGCTGCCGGCGTTCATCAGTCGAGAAGGAACGGAGCGCCTGCGGCAAACGGATTGGGAAAGGGCCCCTTCGGCGTGAGCCGCCTGCCTAGCGGGCGCGAGTCGGCCTCCGTCCGCCAATCACCGGCACAGACGTGACGGGCGTAGATGCTGCGAGCGAGCGGGCCGAGGCGCGGATAGAAGAAGGGCGGGTTCAGGTTCACCTGGGGCAAGATCCGGATTTCGCCTCGTTGCTCTGGCCGCAGTGAATACGCCAGCCGCGTCAGCATGCGTGGGCCCGTGGTATCCTCCACGCCGTCGTCGTTCGGTGCTGGCAGGCCCGAACGCTTTGCGAGGTGTTCGAGAAGAGCGGCAAAAAACGGGTGGCCAGCTACAGCGGCAAAGACGAAATTCGCGAACTGCCAGGGCTGCCGGTAACCGAACTCCGTCTGAAGCCGGTTGTTCAGCCGATGTTCGACGCTCAAGATGCAGCTCGCTCCCGCAAGCAGTGGATCGCAGGGCAGATACGAGATCATGTCGACGTCGGCATAAAGCCCGCCGTCGAGATAGACGATCAGATATCGGAAGAAGTCGATCTTCTGGATCATGCGCGGCAGCGCATTGAACGTTCCGAGCCATTGAGGTGCCCGAGCTTGCACAATCCCGATGATCTCGGATTCGCCGTAAAGCCGATGGACCCAGGTGGGATGGTTGGCGATCCAGCCGGCACGCCATTCGGCGTAGGGCTGCGGCAATGGTCCCGACCACCAGATCTGGTGCAGGACTGAGGGAATCCCGAGCGAAGCTTTGCTATCCATCCTCGTGTTGGACCTGTAGTTCCGACCATAGCGTTTGATAAGTCCGTCCGCCGCGCAGCAATGTCGGGTGGTTACCGGTTTCCAGGACCTGTCCGTCATCGATCACATGGATGACCGGCGATTCGACGATGGTATGCATCCGATGTGCGATGATCAGCGTGGTGCGATGCTTGCAGAGGTTGGCGATTGCACGCTGAACCTCCCGTTCGGAGATCGTGTCCAGAGATGCCGTCGGCTCATCGAGGAGAATTATGGGCGCATTCTTGAGGAACGCGCGCGCGATCGCGATCCGCTGTCGCTGCCCGCTCGACAGCGCACGGCCGTTCTCGCCGACGTGGGTTTGGTAGTCCTGGGGGAAGGCTGCGATGAACTCATGCGCGTTGGCGGCGCGCGCGGCCGCGGCGATCTCCTCGGCAGAAGCGTCGAGCTTTCCGATCGCGATGTTCTCGGCAATCGTTCCATCAAACAGGAAAGCGTCCTGGCCGAGATAGGCGATGCGACGACGCACCGAGCCGCGCGAAACCTCGGCGATGTCCTGCCCATCGATCGTGATCGTGCCGGCCTGACAATCGTGCAGCCTCAGCAGAAGCTTGAAGATCGTCGACTTGCCGCTGCCCGAGCGGCCCACCAGCGCGGTCGTCTGGGCTGCTTCTGCCACGAGGGAAAGTTGGTGCAGCACCGGCACGTCCTGCCTGTAGGCGAATGTGACCCTGTCGAACGCGATGCGGCCCCTGGTCACAACCAGCTCAGGTTTGCCGTTCTCGTCGCGCCCCGGCGGCACGAGGTCCAGGGTCTCGTACAACATGCGCAGGCCGGGTAGCACATTGAAAATATCCAGCGGAAAGCGCCCCAGCCGCTTGATGGGTTCGTAGGCCAGCAGGAAAGCCGTCAGGTAGGAGACCAGATCTCCAGGCGTCGCCCCGGCGAATATGATGCGATAGCTGCCGTAGAGAATGATCAGCGCGACGAGGCAGCCGCTCAACGCTTCGATCAATGGAGTGAAATGCCAGGTGAGCTGTGCAATTGTTTCATCCGCATCGCGGGCGGAATCGATTTCCCGGCAGGCGCGGTCTTGCATCAGCCGCTCCAGACCGAATGCCTTGACTGTCAGCATGCCCTGCAGCGTTTCCTGAAGAACCTGCAGGACGCCGCTCTGCGCCTTGATGGACATCATAGTGATGCGATCGAGCCGGGCGCGCGACTTTCTGGCGAGAACGAACAGGAGCGGCACGGAGAGCAGGCAAACAGCCGACAACGCGGAATCCCGGTAGATCATGACGGCTGAAAGGCCGATGACCGAGAGACCTTCGCGGCCAACGGCGCAGATCGTCAGGTCGAGCGCCCTTGCGGGCGCCTCGGCGCTGACGCGCAGACGGTTGATCGTCTCGGACGAATGCTCGCGCGAAAGGGAATTGACGTCTTGCCAGAGCAGCCGGTCGAACAGGGCCGCGCGGTAGAACGCGGTCATCCGGGTATGCGTGCGGGTCAGCAGAATGGCCTGGCCATATTGCGAAAGGCCCTTCACAAGAAAGATGATGATGATAGTGGCGGAGACCACGAACACGCTGTGAAAATCGGCCGAAAGCGTGGTGGCGTTGATGACCGCTCCGATGAGATAGGTGATCGAGGTGACGCACGATGCCAGCACGACCATTAGGAGCAGGCTCGCCAGATAAGGCCTCCAGTTTCGCGAAAGCTCCTCGCGAAGGAGGCGGACCAGAATCTGCATATCATCGCGGTCTGCGCGGCCAAACCAGGATCGGGAGCCAAGCTCCCGGTTTGAGCGCGAGCGACCGGTGTCGTGGTGTTCGGTCATAAAAACTGATGCGGGAAACTCACAGGGGCGCGACCAGCGGCCAACTTACGATTCAACGGCGAGGTCGCGCAAGCGCTACCTCGGCCCTTCCCGGCCGCCGGGCAGGAGTTAAGGAAGATCGGCGGACGCCAGCGCGAAGGGATTCGGCGGCCTGATGTGGTGGCCCAACCGGCCCTCGGCCGGCTGCTGCCACCAGTGCCGGCGGGTTCGCCAGCTGCCAAGGCAAAGGTGCCGGGCATAGATCCGCCCGGCGAGCGGCCCGATCCGGGGATATATTGACGGCGGATTCCAGTTGATCTGCGGCAGAACGCGGATCGGTCCGCGGACATCGGGCGGCAAGCCGTAGGCGATCCGTGTCAGTAGGCGCGGGCCCGTAATCTCTTGGACCTCATGATCGCTGTTCACCTTCGTCGTTGCCTGGCGAGCGATCGCCTCAAGGAGAGAAGCCAGGAACGGATGCTCCGGCGCCGCCGCAAAAATGAAGTTCGCGAGCTGCCATGGCCGCTCGTAGTTGAGCTCCTGCTGTCGCTTCCGGCTGATGTGGTTCTCTATGCCGAGCACGCAACTCGCACCGGCCAGGAGCGGGTCGCAGGGTTGATACGAGATCATGTCGAGATCGGCGTACATGCCGCCGTCGAGGTAGACTATCAGGTAGCGGAAGAAGTCGACGCGCTGGATCGCTCTCGGCAGCGCCTCGAACGTCGGCAACCATTGAGGGGCGCGATCGGCGGTAATGCGTCGAATTGCCTCGTCGTCGTATAAGCGATGTGCCCAGCCCGCGTGGTTTGCGATCCATCCGGCGCGCCATTCCGAATAGGGCGGCGGTAGCTCTGCTTCTCGCCACAGCTGGTGCAGTATTATTGGTATGGCTGCCGACATATGCTGGCCTTTTGCGCTGCCGGGATGCGTGTCTAACCCGGGATCCGGCGGGTAGTTTGATACTTCCTTTCGACGGACGGGGGAACTAAAGTGAACGCAAAACGCGGTGTTGATCAAGAAGGCGCACATTGAAGATTGCACAGGTTTGCCCGTACGACATCGCGCGTCCGGGCGGCGTTCAGCGCCACATTCTGGACTTGTCGAGCTCGCTCGCCGCGATGGGCCATCAGGTCGCGGTGATCGCGCCCCGCGTTTCACCCGCCAGGCCGGCGCCCCCCGTAAGGACGACTCAGGGCAATGTGACGATCATCGAGATCGGAAGCGCGAGGCTGGTCTCCGTCAACGAGACCGTCCTGGAAGTCTCGTTTGCTTTCGGTGACGAACGCAAGAAACTCGATCACATGATGCGATCGGGTAGCTTCGACGTTGTGCATTTTCACACACCCTTGAGTCCCTTTCTCGCCCTCCAGGCGCTCTGGCGATCGACGGCGGTCAAGATCGGAACGTTTCATGCCGTGCCGCCCGAGACCGCTTCCGCTTCGATCCAGCGATTCCTGTATCGGACGCTTAACCGGCGCGTGATCGCGAAGCTCGACGGCGTTATTCTGGCGTCTTCAGTGCAGGAGGATCTTCGGTTGGCCGGATCGATATTGCCGCCATGCACCGATTTACGCCGCTTCGGTTCCGGCGCCGCGCCTCTCGCAGCCTTCCGGGACGATCGCGTCAATATCCTCTTTGTCGGCCGGCTTGAGCCGCGCAAGGGAGCCGCCATATTGCTTGAGGCCTTCGCAGTGTTGCGGCAGCAGAACCCGCGCACGAGATTGCTTGTCGCGGGGGAGGGGCCGGAGAGGCAACGGCTCGAGCGCGACGTTGCGGAGGCAGGAATTCCGGATGTCGTGTTCCTCGGCAGGATCGACGATGCCGACCTGCCTCGACTCTATGCGACTTGCGATGTGTTCTGCGCACCATCGATCTACGGGGAAGGGTTTGGTATCGTTCTCGTGGAAGCGATGGCGAGCGGCAAGCCGGTCGTGGCGGCCGCAAATGCGGGTTACGCGACTTTACTGCATGGCGAGGCGGCAAGGTTTCTGGTGGGGCCGGGCGACGTCTCGGACCTGCGCAGCAAACTAGGGGCGCTCGCCGCCGATTCGGAATTGCGCACGCGGTTGGGGGCGTGGGGTCAGCGCGAAGCCCGGCGTTATGACAGCGCTCAATTGGCGCCCGCGTTCGTGGCGGTGTACGAGCAGGCGATGGTTTCCCGCTTGAGCAAGGCAGGAGCGCTGCAGTAGCTAGTTTGCCGTCCAGGGCCACGGCCCTAGAGTTCGAGCATTTTTCTCAGTTCTTGGCCGACGGCGCTCCATTGCCACGCGCTTTGCATCCATGCACGGCCCTTCGCGCCCATGTCCCTCGCCAACGCGGGATCGGCGAGCAGCTGGTTCAATCGATTGGCCACGACTTCCGGCTCGCCGCCCGGAACGACAAAGCCGGTCTCGCCGTCAAGCACGGCATCCGGCGCCCCTCCGGAGCTGCCGGCGATCACCGGCAGACCGGAGGCCGCCGCCTCCAGAAACACGATGCCGAGACCCTCCACATCAAGCCCCGCCCACCGCGTCCGGCATGGCATCGCAAAAACATCGGCAGCATTGTAGTAAGCCGGCAAGTCGTCGTTCGCTACCTCGCCAGCAAACACAACCCTCTCCGCTACGCCGACTTCCTGTGCGATGGAATGGAGTTTTTGCAGATAGGGACCGCGTCCTACGAGCAGCAGGACTGGTCTGTTTTCGTTTGCATGGAGAACCATGGGCATGGCGCGGATCAACGTATCCTGCCCCTTGCGTGGTACCAGGCGCGAGACACAGAGGACAACAGGCTTCGTGCCCAGTCGCAGCCTCTCTCGGACGGCGTTGCCCCTGATGTCCGGCCGAAAGGTCTTCAGGTCGACGCCCGGAGCAAGCCGTTTCATGCGGGCCGTGGCTGCCGGGGACAGGGCACGGGCGAGCCGGTCTCGGCCATATTCTCCGAGGTAGGTTACGATATCGACGGAGTCGCCGATGCGACTGAGCAGCTGGCGCGCCACCGGGAGGGCGGCCCATCCCGTTTCGTGGCCGTGAGTGATGGCAACAATCCGTTGCGCACCGGCGCGTCGCAGGGCCGGTGCCAGCAGGCCCAACGGAGCCGCCGCACCGAACAGAACCCTGTCGCAGCCTTCGGAAGCCATAATGGCAAGAGCTCGTCTACGCACCGCGCCAGATGGCAGCATCAGCGATGTCGGATGACGTACCACCGGAAGCGGCAAGTAATGATCAAAGGTGGGTGCGCCCTGCCAGGCCGGCGCGTAGACGACGGCATGGTTGGACAGTTGCATCGCGGCCGCATGCACAAATGACTGGATGCCGCCCACACGGGGCGGAAAGTCATTGGTGATGATCAAAACTCTGGCCACGTACCCAAGGTAGCGGATTTTCCTTTATCATCAATGCTGGCGCTTCGTCGCCGATGCGCGGTGAGCCAGCAGAACGCGGGGCAGTGGCTTCTCTGGGCATTCTGCCGTGAGGAGAAGGCTTACGCACTTCACTCTGGATGCAATAGCAGGGCTGCACGCGGCCGGACCAGCTCTACGCGTGTCCCCATACTCTCCAAGATTCGCTCCGTCGGTTTGGGGTATAATAGAAATGATTGCGGCGACAGGTATTAAATCTCCACTAGTCAACCAGTGTCTCTTCGGTCACAACCTGCCCCAGCTTTGACCGAGATTGGCAAATCGTTGTTCGCGAGGGGCGGGATGAAGCTTCTGTCCGTGCGCAGGATTCGGGAGCGAATGGTGTATGTACAGGAGTATGTAGTCAACGGGTACACGCCTTAGAGTCCCATGAAATGGGCATTTCCCTCATTTCTTGGCGGACACTCTCTCCGCCAGCTCACACCGCTCGATCATCGACTCACAAGCCTGTCGGCCCAAGCTCCGATTCGCGCGCAGCCCGTTGTCGAACGTGAGCGTAGTCGGACGTCGACGGACGGGGTTCGTGCGAAGGAAGTGTGCGACGCGCGGGATGGGCAAGCGCCACGCGGTTGTTGTCCGCAGCATCCTATGACACCATTGGCGTGCCGGTCTCTTGATTTTGGATAGATATGCCCCGTCGGAAGTATGCCTGGGAGAAGCTGACGGATGAGCAGTTGCTCAAGCTCAGCCTCAGGAGCCTGAGGGTCAAGGTCGAAGGAACCTGGCTCGAGGATTGTCTCGGCACCCTGAACGAGGAGCTTCAGACGCGAGGGATTCGGCTACGCCCTCATGCGTGGATATCGGCCGAATGGTTCAGCCCTGCGGACGTGCCCGGCATTGCCATCCCGTTCTATCTTGCCCATCCTCGTCTGATGAAACTCGAGAAGAAGATGATGCTCGAGGTCGAGGGCGGCACCTGGTCCGAGTGCATGGCCATTCTCCGTCACGAGGCGGGCCATGCCGTGCAGCACGCCTATCAGTTGCAGCGCCGCCGACGCTGGCAGCAATTGTTCGGTCCGTCCTCGAAACGCTACCCGCTCTATTATCGACCCAATCCGGCCAGCCGGCGTTATGTCCAGCATCTTCGACGCTGGTATGCGCAGAGTCATCCGGACGAGGATTTCGCCGAAACCTTTGCTGTATGGCTGCGGCCGCGGTCGAACTGGCGGACCCGCTACGCCGGCTGGCCGGCGTTGAAGAAGCTCGAATATGTCGACGAGCTGATGGGCGAGATTGCCGGTCAGCGGCCGCCGGTCATGACACGGGAGCGCATCGACCCGCTGTCTCAGCTCAGCCAGACGCTTGGCGAGCACTATCGAAAGAAGCAGGCGTTCTACGAATTCAAGCCACCGAAGACGTACGATCGCGATCTGTCCCGTCTCTTCTCCTCCGAGCCGCGACACCGCCGGGCGCAGCCGGCAGCGGTCTTCATCAGGCGGCACCGCGCGCGAGTCAGGGAGCTCGTCGCGCGGTGGACAGGCGAAAATCAGCTCACGCTCGATGCAGTTCTTGACGACATGATATCGCGCTGCCGCGAGCTCGATCTCCGCGCTCCGGGCTCCGAACGCAAGCTGACCGTGAACTTCACCGTGCTGTTGACCGCCAAGACCATGCATGCGCTGTTTGGTCCGACGCGGCGCAAGTGGATCGCGCTATGAGACGTCTTCGCATCCTTGTTCTGATGCATCCGGACTGTGTCCCTCCGGACTCGACCGACGGATACACCGCGAAGGAAATCAACTATTGGAAAACGGAATTCGACGTCGTGAGCACGTTGCGTACGGCAGGCCATGACGTTCGCCCGCTCGGTGTGCAGGAAGAAATCAAGCCGGTGCGCGACGAGATCGAAAATTTCAAGCCGCATGTGGTTTTCACGTTGCTGGAGGAGTTTCACTACGCAACCGCGTATGACCAGCACATCGCGAGCTATCTCGAGCTCATGAAAGTTCCCTATACCGGATGTAACCCGCGCGGCCTGATCCTGGCGCGCGGCAAGGATCTGTCGAAGACGCTGGTGCACCATCGCCGGATCGCGGTGCCGGCATTTGCCGTGTTTCCGAAAAGTCGCAAGGTCAGTCGACCGCCGCGCCTCGCTTTGCCATTGATCGTAAAGAGCCTGACCGAGGATGGATCCTACGGGATATCGCAGGCATCCATCGTCGATACGGACGAGCAGCTCGCAGAGCGCGTCGCCTTCGTTCATGATCGGCTCGGGACTGCCGCGATAGCCGAACAGTACATCGAGGGACGTGAGGTGTATGTAGGCGTGCTCGGCAACAACCGGCTGCGCGCTCTGCCGGTGTGGGAATTGAAATTCGGCAGCCTGGGAGGTCAGGGGGCCCGGCAGATCGCCACCAAGAAGGCCAAGCACGATCCCGAATATCAGGAGCGCGTCGGAATCGTGGACGGGCCGGCGGAAGACATCGCGCCGGATCTATACGCACGCATCCATCGGACGGCCAAACGCATTTACCGGATACTGGGACTTGACGGATATGCGCGCATCGACTTTCGTCTGTCCGCCGACGGTACTCCATATTTTATCGAGGCCAATCCCAACCCCGAAATAGCAAAGAGCCAGGAGTTCGCTTTGGCGGCCCGGCATGACGGTATCGAATACACGGACCTGCTGCATCGCATCCTGAACCTGGGGATCAGCCGGGCAAAGGCAGGCGCGTCTGTGGGCTGAAGTGCGCTGCGAAAACGGCTTGATCGAAACGGCATGCGAGCATCTGCGTCTCGCAGCGCCTTGTTTTTGCGCGCGGTTGATCAGGATCCGAGCCTGGCGCACAGCCAGTCTGCGAAAGTTTGCATGGTAGGATCGTCGGCGAGCCGGGTCTCGTACTGAAGGGTGAAATGCCGGCGCGTCGGCCGGCGCGCGGGATGGGCCAGCGCCACGCGGCGACTCCGGAGATCCGGGCCGAGCAGGCTTTCGATGGCGACCGCTACGCCGAGATCGGCCGCAACGGCATCCAGCGTATGGCTGGCGCTCTCGAAGGTGCTGCCGCCCCGTACCGGTATGGCGGCAAAGCCCGCATAATCGAGCCAGCGTCGCCAGTCTTCCACACGTGGTCGGGTGTGCAGCAGCGGCACGCGGGAGAAGTCGATCGGTCCCTTCTTCAGCCGCCGAGGCGCGGCAACCGCGACGGTGACGATCGGCATCAAGGGGCGCACCACTAGGCCCGACTGCCGGCCGATTCCCGATACGGCGATGACCGCGTCAAATCTTGAGGGCGCCATGTCCAGCGCGTTGGTGCCGGCATGGAAGTCAATTTCCAGCGCAGGGTGTTCGCGTCGCAGTTCGGGAAGGATCGGCAGCAGCGCGCGGGACAGAAAATGGCTGTACACGCCAATCGACAGCCGTCGATGCTGACGCAGCCGCACACCGGTTGCCGCCTCCGCCAGCCGGTCGAACGCTTCCCGCGCGCCCTCGGCGAGCGCGCGGCCGACGGGTGTGAGTTCGAGCCCGGTGGCGCGGCGCAGAAAGAGCGGCGTGCCCAGATCCGCCTCAAGCGCGCGCACATGGCGGCTGACGGCGCCTGGCGTTACATTGAGTTCGTTTGCAGCCTGGCTGATCGAAAGGCAGCGCGCAGCCGCTTCGAAGGCTCGAATGGCGTGCAGCGGGGGAAGGCGTCGCGGCGGCATCGTTTGAGTCTAGCTCAAATCGGTCGCCCATAAAATCGTTTGCCCTGGCCGCCGACCCAGCCGACTGTACGGGTCATGAACGAGATGTCACCGATTTCCGTCCCCTCCGCCACCAATGCCCGGCTCGCCGGCCGCGACGCAGTCGCACGCCGGTCGCAGCACCTGGCGCCCGACTGCAGCGGGCTGAACTTCTACGAAATCGACCGCAGCCTGCGAGACCTCCTTGCTCTCTATATGGATGCCGACCTGCTCCGTCACCTCGGCCCGCATCTCACGCGGCTTGGTGTACTGGCCGGCGGCCGGCTGAACGATCTCGCCGACCTTGCCGACAAGCATCCGCCCAGGCTGCACTATCGGGACCGCTTCGGCCGCGACGAGGAATGGATCGAGGTGCATCCCGCCTACGACGAGATCAAACGGATCGCCTTCGGCGAGTTCGGCATGCACGCCATGGCTCATCAGCCGGGCGTGCTGGGATGGCCCGACAGGATGCCGCCGCTCGCCAAGCAGGCCTTCTTCTATCTGTTCTCGCAGGCTGAGTTCGGCGTGCTTTGTCCGGTCAACCTGACCGACTGCACGTCCGACCTGCTGGAACGTTATGGCAGCAGCGAGCTCAAGGACCGCTATCTCGATCGCATGCGGACGCAGGACATGGACGCGCTGCTCTATGGCGCGCAGTTCATGACCGAAAAGATCGGCGGCTCCGATGCGGGCGCGGCCGAGCTGACGGCGGTGCGCGACGGCGATGGTTGGCGGCTCTATGGCGAGAAGTGGTTCTGCTCCAACGCCGACGGCGACATCGCCGTGCTGCTGGCGCGGCCCGAGGGTGCGCCGGCGGGCGGACGCGGGCTCGGCCTCTTCCTGATGCCGCGCACGCTGCCGGACGGCTCACGCAACAACTATCGCATCGTGCGCCTGAAGGACAAGCTCGGCAGCAAGTCGATGCCGAGCGGGGAAATCATCTTCGACGGCGCAATGGCCTGGCCTCTCGGCGCGCTCGACCGCGGGCTGA
This sequence comes from Bradyrhizobium sp., assembly GCA_026125985.1. Classification (GTDB taxonomy): domain Bacteria; phylum Pseudomonadota; class Alphaproteobacteria; order Rhizobiales; family Xanthobacteraceae; genus Bradyrhizobium. Next base: position 3,685 of record JAHCKB010000068.1, on the reverse strand, counting down.
AGCAGATGCTGGAGATGGTCAATCCCAGCCGCGTGTCACACCTGACGCGCGCCGCCGGCATGATGCGGCGCTGTCTCAACGAGTCGCTGCAGGTGGCGCGGCATCGCAAGGCTTTCGGCAAGCGTGTCGTCGACCATCCGCTGATGCGCCGCCAGCTCCTCAAGATGCTGATCAAGACCGAGCAGTCGCTGTCGGTAATGATGCTGATTTCGGTGATGATGGCGCGTTCCGACGATCCGGTGGCGGCCAAGATCGTGCGTATCCTGACGCCGATCGCCAAGTACCGCGCCTCGCGCGACAACATTGCGGTTGCGACCGCGGCAATGGAGGCGCGCGGGGGCAACGGCTACATCGAGGACTGGCCGAATGCCCGCCTGGTGCGCGACGCCCATCTCGGCGTGATCTGGGACGGCACGTCGAGCGTCAACGCGCTCGACGTCATCCAGCGTGCGGTCGGCAAGGAGCGGGCTCACCGTCAGCTCGGCGACGCGCTCTCCGAGCGGCTGGCGGATGCGCGCGGTATTCCCGGCCAGTTCCGCACGCGATTGGAGCGCACGCTCGCCCAGGCGCTGAGTTTTGCGGAGCAGGTGGCCGATGCGCCCGAGAAGGAGCGCTTCAGCCGTGTTGCGGCCAGCGCGCTCTACCACGTCACGACTGCGGTGCTGATGGCAAACGAGGGCGCCTGCCTCGGCGAGGCCGGCGGGGACGCCCGAAGGTTGCTGATGGCGCGCTTCGTGCTTGAGCACCGGTTGTCCGAGACGCCCAAGCTGGCGTTCGATGGCGGGGACTGGGAGGAGCCGGCAATTTCGGCATTGCTGGATGACGCTATTGTCCCGCTCGACAAGGCGATCGAACTTCTGGCCGGCTAGCCGTTTCGCGCCAGGCGCAGAAGCTCGGCGTCCTGATTTCGCTTCTAGTGAGGATTCCCTACATCGTGTCCGGCGTGTTCAACGCCTTGAGCCATCGGCTTCTGCGTGCAGTCGCCTAGTTCGGAAAACACCGTTGAACTGCGCGACGGTCGATATGGTCGGGCATAAGCTTGACGAGTCACATTCCATCCGGCGGAACGATTAACTTGGAAGCGCTCGCTTCGCCCGCATTGACGCCGTTCCTGACCTACTGAATACTGCTCCAAAGAAAAAACAATTGTTGGAGGGGGGGGAAATGCGAAGCTTTTGCTGTGCAGCTGTTGTTGCGATCGTGGCTTCGGTTCAGAGTTCGGCCGCACTCTGTGAAACCAAGTTGAGCTACGGCACCTATCTGCCCCCCACTCACGTGAACAATACGGTCGGGATCGAGCCGATGGTGAAGCGGCTCGAGAAGGAAAGCGGCGGCCAGTTGAAGGTCGAAACCTTTCCGGGCGGCTCGATTGCCAAGCCGCAGGCGGCAGTCGATTCCATTCGCGACGGCGTGGTTGCGGCCGGCTTCATCGTTGACACCTATGTGCCGAAGCAGCTGCCTCATAGCTTCCTGATCACTGAACTCGGCCTGCTCGGTCGCAACAGCGTTGCGATGTCCGGCGCTACCAACGAGTTCAATCTGGTGGTGTGCCCGGAGTGCCTGGCGGATCAGAAGAAGCAGGGCATCATATCGATGGCGCACTACTCGACCGCGCCTTACACGGTGATGTGCAAGCCGGACCTCAGGTCGATTGCGGACTTCCAGGGCCGGAAGATCCGATCGGCCGGGGCCTATTCGATCATGTTCAAATCGTTCGGCCTCGTTCCGGTGAACATCACCTCGGATGAGGCCTACGAGGCCATTCAACGAGGGCAGGTCGATTGCACGATGGGCGCCGAGTCCTGGCTGAAATCATATACTCTGTGGGACGTCGCCAAGAACGTGCTTGCGACGACCATCGGAACCTACCACGGCGGACTCCTCTGGGCGATGAATGCAGACGTCTACAACAAGCTTCCTGCCGACCAGAAAGCTTTGCTGAAGAAGAACATGCCGATACTCGCCGCCGACGTCACCTTCGGCTATCTGCAGGAGAGCAAGGACGTGCAGACTGCGGCAAAGGAGAAGGGCGTCTCCTTCAATCCACCCGACCCCAGCTGGACCAAGGCGTACGACGAATATCTCAAGAACGAGGTCGCGCGGGTCAAGGAACAGGGCAAGAAGCGCGGGATCCCCAATGCCGAGGCGCTCGTTGATCAATACCTTGCCCTGGTCGAGAAATGGAAGAAGATCGACGAGACCGAGATCAAGGGCGACAGGCAGAAATTCGTGGACGCGCTGAACCGCGAGGTGTTCAGCAAGGTCAAATGGTGAGCGTTCACGACGAGAAAAGCCCGCGCAGCGAGACGGGTGTTCTCATCGGCAAGGTGCTTGCGCGCCTTGCCAATGTCTTCCTTTGGGCAGGCGCCGTCGCCATCATCGCCATGATGCTCCAGGTTACGGCCGACGTCGTGCTGAAGGTCGCCGCGAACGAGCCGATCGTGGGAACGCTGGAGATCGTTTCCTATGTCTATATGGTTGGGTGCACGTTCTTGCCGCTGGCGCATGTGCAATTGTCGCGTTCGCATATCGTTGTGGAGGTCTTCACCCAGAAACTGGCAGACGCGACGAATCTCCGTCTTGAGATGGGCGGTGCTCTTCTGAACGTGCTTTATTTGGCCGTATTGGCCGGCATGGGCTTTCTGGTGGCTCTGGACAAGACGGAAATCGGGGAGACGCAGGACGCAACCTTCTTTCAACTCCCCGTTTGGCCCATGCGATGGGTCTTCGTCGGGTCCTGTGCGCTGACCGCGCTGATCGCGCTGTACCAGATGGCCGACGACATTCGGATCGCTCGTTCCGGGTTTCGCTTTGATGGCTCCGACCGCATCCGGCTCGGCGACCATCCGATGTAAGGCAGGCCGTCGATGACTTCGATTCAATTTGCCGTCCTCTGCCTTGCCGGAATGGTCGTCTTGATGGCGCTGCGGGTACCGATTGCGGTTGCCCTTGGCGTCACGTCCTTCGTCGGGATCTGGTGGCTGCGCGGCCTCGAAACGGCACTGCGACTTTCCGGTTCGACACCTTTCGAGTTCGCCGCGAGCTGGAATCTCTCGGCTATTCCGATGTTCCTGTTGATGGGTTCGATCGCGTTCCGATGCGGGCTGACGACTTCGCTTTTTGATGCCGCACGGCTCTGGCTGGCTCGGCTTCCCGGCGGACTTGCGGTCGCCGCGAATTTTGCGGCCGCGATGTTTGCCGCGGCCTCGGGCTCTTCTGTCGCAACCGCTGCCGCGATGGGGCGGCTCGCGATTCCGGAGATGCTGCGCTACAAGTACAGCCCGGCGCTAGCAACCGGCACCGTCGCCGCCGCGGGTACGCTCGGCGCGATGATCCCGCCCTCGATCGGCTTCGTGATATTCGGCTGGTACACCGAAACCCCCATAGGCAAACTGCTCATCGCCGGCATTTTCCCGGGCCTGCTCAATGCGGCGCTATTTGCGTGCTTTATCATCGGCTGGTGCATTTGGAAGCCGGAGGCAGCGCCGCCGCCAGACGATCGCCCAAGCTGGCGCGAAAAATTTCTCGTGCTCTTGAAGGTGTGGCCGATTCCGATTCTGATTCTATGCGTGATCGGGGGAATTTACAGCGGTCTGACGACGGCAACCGAAGCAGCGGCCTTCGGCGCATTCAGTGCGCTTGCGATCTCCCTGGTGCGTGGCAGCGTCACGCGTCAGAATTTGAA
>JAHCKB010000067.1 GCA_026125985.1 Bradyrhizobium sp. | reverse complement strand
CCCGTGTGCATTCCCTTTCGCTACACCTCGCACACGGTGAGTAGCGGGTGCCGCCGGCGCCCGGCTTTCCCTGCGCCCTCACTTCAATGGAGGGCGGACGAAGACGAAAAACTCAGGCGGAAATCGCGCCGTGAGAATGAAGACTTGTGTTTCCCCGTCATTGCGAGGAGCAAAGCGACGAAGCAATCCATCATGCCGTGAGTGCAGTCGTGGATTGCTTCGCTTCGCTCGCAATGACGGGCTTGCACCGCTCGGGGACCGAGCCGATCACTCCAGCGGTTCGTCGTCGGTTCCGTATCGATCTTTCTTCGGCGTGGCGAAGTCGCCATCCTCGTAATCGTCGTCATCGACATCAGGCGGTGGTGGCTTCTTCGGTTTGCCTTCGTCCTTCGGCGCCTTGTCCTGCTTGTGCTTGCCGGCCATGTCGGTCTCCCGCTGAGCGCCAAAGCATAGCGCGCGACGGGGAAGGAGCAAGCCGGCCCGGCGCAAGGCCGGGCCGGAACTGCAGGTCAGAACGACACGCCGGCCTTCAGGAGATAGCTGCGGCCGGGCAGCGGGTAGGCGGCGAAGCGGCCCGGCGTGAAGCTGCTGGCGATGGCGTAATCGTAATATTCCGCGTTGAGTACGTTGTTGACGGCGAACGACCAGAAGAAATGGTCGACCGTGCCGGACAGCTTCAGATCGACTGTTGTATCCGCGGCGATGCGGCGCTGCGTGTTGGCCTGATCATTGTCCATGTAGCGCTCGCCCCAGCCGCGCAGGGTCGCATCCAGCACGAGGTAGTTCTGCCAGATGTTCCAGGTGACGCCGGCGCTGGCCGTATAGGGCGACACCAGCGGAACCGTTTTGCCGGCGAAGGTTCCCTCGCGGAACACGGCGCGGGTAAAGGCAATGCCGCCGCGCACCTGCAGGCTGTCGCTCAGCCGGTACGAAGCCGCCGTCTCCAGGCCGGTGCGCCGGGTCGGATCGAGGTTCACGTTGTAGAACAGCGCCGGGATGAAATGGATCTCGTTTTCGAGGTCCATGTTGTAGACGCTGGTCCGCATCTGGAAGCCGCCGGACTTGATGCGGAAGCCGCCCTCGATGTCATGCGAGGTCTGCGTCTTCAGCCTGAAGTCGCCGTGGATGGGATTGAAGAAGGCATCGAAAGCCGGGCCGGAAGCAACCCGCTCCTCGACGTTGGGCGTACGGAAGGCGCGGGCGGCGCGGCCGAACACCGAGAACACGTTGTTGAAGCGATGTTCAAGGCCGACATGCAGTGCATAGTTGGTCTCGGTCTGATCGAGCGGAAAGGCCTCGGCGCCGCAGTTGAAATAAAGGGCGCAGCCGGGCGCCAAGGCGTCGTATCGATCGCGCGCACTCAAACGTGTGTTTTGAATCCTGGCGCCGTAGGAGAAATCCGTCGTCGGCAGCAGGCCGATGGTCTGCTGCCAGTAACCGGCCAGCGTCTGTTGCGAGAGATCGTAAACATGCGTTGCCGCAAGCCCCTTGAATGCGCCGCGGCTCTGGTTGAACGCCGCATCGTAATAGTCGATGCCAGTCAGGATTTGCGACGGCAGGCCGAGGATCGTGTTCCTGACACTCAGGCGCGGGGTGATCGACCAGGTCGTCAGATCGGCGTCGACATAAGTCGACGAGAAGCTGGGCAGCGGGGAGGCAAACGCTCCCGAGCCGAAAAATCCGCCCTGGCTCGTCTTGTTCCTGACGCCGCCGTCGACGATCAGGTCGACGCCCTCGATGATCGCTTTGGTGAAGCCGGCGGTCGCGCTCTTGCCTTGCTGGTTGCCGTAGTCGAATGGCGTGGCAGCGCCCCGGCGATTGGTGACGAGCTCGTTGAGGCCGATCGACGGATCGACCAGACGTCCGCCCGGGAAGCCGAGCTTCTGGTCGTCGCCGGTCACGGTAACGAACGCCTTGAGGTCTGGTGTCGTGTAGTTGAGGTTGCCGACGCCGTTCCGCTGGTCGAGTGCGTTGTTGTCCCGGTAGCCGTCCGATTTGATCGCGTTGCCGTAGAACGAAGTCGACCAAGGACCGTGATTGGTCGAGACCGAAATATTGCCAAGGCGCGTGTTGAACGAGCCGATGCCGGCCTCGGCCCTGATTGCCACCGGCGGACCGCCGACGCCGGTCTTGGTGACGATATTGATGACGCCGCCGACCGCGTTGTCGCCATAGAGCACCGCGCCCGAATTGCCACGGGTGATCTCGATGCGCTCGATCGAGTTCAGCGGAATGGTCGACAGGTCGACCTGCGCCATGTCGATGTCGTTGAGCCGGCGACCGTTGACCAGGATCAGCGTGTTGGAAGTGGCGAAGGCGCCGAAGCCGCGCAGATCGACGGAAGTCTTCACGCCGTTGACGGCGCTGCCATACAGGCTGGTGAGCTGTACGCCCGGGACCTGCGCCAGAATGTCGGGCAGGTTGTTCGACGGCGAATGCGCGACCTTTTCCGCGGTGATCACCGTGGAGGACGTGCCGACAATCCCGTTGAATTGCCGGGCACCGTTGCCGCCGCTCCCCGTTCCCGTGCCGGCCGAGTCGGATGCGCCTGTGCCTGTCCCGCGCCTTGGTGCGGTGCTGCGCGCCGGGCGCGGCGCTCCACTGCCCTCATCGGTCAGCGGCTTTGCGCGAGTCTTGTTCTGGTCGGTCGGCGGGCTGACTTCGACCGGTGGAAGCGCGGACGCAACTGTCTGTGCGTGCACGACCGAAATGTTGAAGGCTAGGGCAGTGGTGGCGAGAATGACCGCACGATGCCGCTTGGCGGCTGTGATGGCGGAAGACATGGTTCGGACCTCGGTATGACGTCAGTGGCACGTCACAGCGAACCAGGGCCCACCATTGCTCATGCGAGCGTTGGCGAAGCTAATGTCTGTACTCCCCGACCGACATCTTCGCGTGTGACCACGGCTGACGGCAGGTCTCCTGGCTCGCGGGTCGTTACCCTTCATCGCCTTCCCAGGACCGAGATTTCCCAGTGGCCTATGACGAAGGATTCACCGCTTACAGTTGCGGGGGCAGCCGCGGCGTTGGGGATTCCTCCCCGCACCGCATTCCCTTTTGATCCCCAAACGGGGAACCGTCGCGGCCATCTAGGATTGCGCCGGAACAGGAGTCAATCGTCGTCAGGCGCGGGTACGCTTTTTGTTCGCGGTGACTTGTGCCCGCGGGCAATCATTGCGAAGAGCTTTTTCGAAGGATGCGCCATTCCTGCAACAGGCAGACCACATGAGCGTTGAGAGTTTCACGACTGCAACCGGCACTGCTGCGCGCCGCCGCATCGGCGTGACGCTGGCGATGTCGTTACTGGTCGTGCTGCTGGCACTGCTTTCGCTCGGGATCGGCGCAGTGCGACTGTCGCCTATGGCGGTGGTGCAGGCGCTGTTCGGCGGCGGCAGCGATGTCGCGCAGGTGATCGTGCGCGAAATTCGCCTGCCGCGGATGATCCTGGGCCTCGCCATCGGTGCGATCCTCGGACTGTCCGGTGCGGCGCTGCAGGGCCTGCTGCGCAATCCGCTCGCTTCGCCTTCGTTGTTCGGCGCGCCGCAATCGGCCGCCTTCGGCGCGGTGGCCGTCATTGCACTGGGGCTTGCCGATGTGCGTTCCTATGCGCTTCCGGTCGCGGCGATCGTCGCGGCCTTCGCCTCGGTATTCGCGCTGTTGGCGATTGCCGGCCGCAATGCCGGTCTTCTGATTCTGATTCTCGCAGGTCTTGCGATCTCGGCCCTTGCCGGCGGCGCCACGGCGCTGGTGATGAACCTGTCGTCGAATCCCTTCGTGGTGCTGGAGATCGCCTTCTGGCTGCTCGGTTCGCTCGCGGATCGCAGCTTTCAGCATGTCGCACTGGCGCTTCCCTTCATCGTTGTCGGCGGCTTCATCCTGTTCAGCCAGCGCAACGGCTTTCGCGCGCTGAGCCTTGGCGAGGAGACGGCGCAAAGCCTCGGCGTTGACGTCGCGCGGTTGCGGCTGGTGGTGATTCTCGGTGTCGCGCTCGGCGTCGGCGGCGCCGTGGCAGTGACCGGCACCATCGGCTTCATCGGACTCGGTGCACCGCATCTGATGCGTCCCTTGATCGGTCATGATCCGGCGCGGCTCCTGCTGCCGAGCGCGCTCGCCGGTTCTGCGCTGCTGCTCGCCGCCGATACTGCCGTGCGCATCATCCCCGCAACTTCCGACATCAAGGTCGGCGTACTGACTTCGATCATCGGTGTGCCGTTCTTCCTCTATCTGATCCGGCGCGAGCGCCGCGCCCTCGGCGGAGGTGTGGCATGACGCTGCTCACCACGCATGATCTCGGCGTGGCGCTGGCCGGCCGCACCGTGCTGACCGATGTGTCGCTGTCGCTGTCGGCAGGTCATCTGGTGGCGCTCGTTGGCCCGAACGGCGCCGGCAAGACCACGCTGTTGCGTGCCATTGCCGGGCTCGTGCCCTCGACCGGTGCGGTGCATATCCTCGGTGATGCACTTGCCGCGTTGTCGCTGCGCGAACGGGCGAAACGTTTTGCCTATCTGCCTCAGGGCCATGTCGTGCATTGGCCGCTGCCGGCCCGCGACATCGTCGCGCTCGGCCGTTTTCCGCATGGCGTCACCGATCCCGCGCGCATGACGGGCAGGGATATCGAGGCCGTGTCGCGCGCCATGCAGGCGGCCGATGTCGCCGAATTCGCCGAACGCCGTGTCACCGAACTGTCCGGCGGGGAGCGCAGCCGCGTCGCGCTTGCCCGCGTGCTGGCGGTGGAGGCGCCGGTGATTCTCGCCGACGAGCCGGTTGCCTCGCTCGATCCGCGTCACCAGATCGACGTCATGCAGACCCTGCGCTCCGCCGCCGACGGTGGGACGCTGGTGATCGTGGTGACGCACGATCTCGGGCTTGCTGCGCGCTTTGCCGATCAGGTCCTGGTCCTCTCGGCCGGCAGGCTGATAGCGCAGGGCGCGCCGGCCGATTCGCTTTCCGATCAGGTGATGCGCGAGGTGTTTCGGGTCAGCGCCTATCGCGCTGAATATCAGGACGAGGCCGTGATCGTGCCATGGGCGGACGTCTGATGTGTAATCGGTTCGCATTTGCGATTGCGGTTGCGGCGCTCGCGATGCCTGCGGGCGCGTCGGCGGCACCACGCATCGTGTCCATGAACATCTGCACCGATCAGCTCCTGCTCGCCATCGCCGATCCCGCGCAGATCGTGGGCCTGAGCCGCTTCTCCGGAAACCCGACGCAGTGGGCGGGCGAGAAGGCGCGCAAATTTCCGGTCCTGTTTGGCGGGGCCGAGGACGTCCTCATGCTGAAGCCGGATGTCGTCGCGGCCAGCGATTTCGACAAGCGCTCAACGCGGGAGCTTCTCAAGGCGAATGGCCAGAACCTCGTCGAATTTCCAATTCCTCGCACGCTCGACGATGTGCGCGCGCAGATCCGCCGGATGGGCGATCTCGCCGGCCATCCCGAACGCGCCGCTGCCGAGATCGCCCGGTTCGATGCGGCGATATCGGGTGCGAAGCAGGCGGTCGCCGGAAAAAGGTTTCGCATGCTGCCGCTGTCGCGCCGCGGCTGGGTGGCGGGCCGTGACTCTTTCGTCGGGGCGATCCTGGCGGAAGCCGGGCTGGTAAGTGCTGCGGGCGAACTCGGCATCGGATTCGGCGGCTTCGTTTCGATGGAGGAGATCATCCGCCTGAAGCCGGACTTCCTCGTCGTCTCCGATGCCGGCGAACGCGCCGAGGATGACGGCCGCGCGTTCCTGCTGCATCCGGCTCTGGAGCGATTCTATCCGCGCTCGAAACGCATCGTCATTCCCGAACGCATGACGGAATGCGGCGGGGTGTATCTGGCGGATGCGCTGAATGCGCTGTCCGCCGAACTGAAGCGGGTGACCAGGTAGCGAGTGATCCGGCTACGCGTACACGACGGGGCCGCCGGACTTCTTCCAGGCGTCCATGCCGCCCTCGACATGGGCAGCGTTGGCGAGCCCCGCTTGCTGTGCGGCTTTCACCGCCATGGCGGAGCGCTCGCCATAGGCGCAGAAGAACACGATGCGGCGGTCGCTGGCGGCGGCGACCTCGCGCAGCATGCCGCCGGGCTTGAGGCTGTCCTCGATGCCGCCATAGGGAGCGTGCAGGGCGCCGGGCAGCATGCCGTGCTTGGCGCGCTCGGCGGTCTCGCGCAGATCGACCAGCAGGATTTCCGGCCGACCGAGGCTCGCAATCGCATCGCGCGCGCTCAGCGAAAGGCCCTGCTTTGCCAGTTCGTCCTGCTGCAGCCCGACCTGCATGTTGGCGGGGACCGCGACGTCCATCATCTTCGGATTGGGCAGCTTCAGGTTGGCCATCAGCTCGATATATTCATCGACCGACTTCACCTGCAGGCGCGGATTGTAGCGCTTCTCCTCTCCGATGGTGGAGACGGTATCGCCCTTGTAGTCGTGGGCGGGGTACACCAGCGTTTCCTCGGGCAGCTTCAGCAGTCGATTGAAGATCGAATCATATTGCGCCCGCGCGCTTCCGTTCTGGAAATCGGTGCGTCCGGTGCCGCGGATCAGGAGCGTATCGCCGGTGAAGACGCGGTCGCCCATCAGGAAGCTGTAGGAATCGTCGGTATGGCCGGGCGTGTACATCACGTCGAGCGTGAGGCCCTCGATCGTGACCTTGTCGCCGTCGGCAACACGCATCGAGACCACGTCGGCCTTGCTCTGCTCGCCCATGATGGTGATGCAATGGGTGCGGTCACGCAGCGCGCCGAGTCCGGTGACGTGGTCGGCATGCAGATGGGTATCCACCGCCTTCACCAGCTTGAGATCGAGCTCACGCAGGAGCTGGCAATAACGATCGGCCTTTTCCAGCACGGGATCGAGGATCAACGCCTCGCCGCCGTGGCGGCTTGCGAGCAGGTAGCTGTAGGTGCCGGAGACGCTGTCGAACAGTTGACGGAAGATCATGGTGTTTCACTGCAGGATTTCGATTGCAAGATCATATCACATCTCATTCATCGCCGGCGCGCCGGATTTTGCAATGTGCCACGCAACAGGCTAGAGCGGGGCAGGAGAGAGCCTTGGCGCAGCATGTCACCGAATTCGGCAGGGATGGCCGGCCGTCGGAACCCGACGGGCGCCTCGACGCCGCAGCGTTCCACCGCAATCATCAGCCGATCTGGGCGGTGCTGGAAAAGTACCTCGGTGGCCGGACCGGCGACGTGCTGGAGGCGGGCAGCGGCACAGGCCAGCATGTGGTGCATTTCGCAAGGCATAGCCCCGGCATTACCTGGTGGCCGAGCGACCTCAATGAGGCTCACCTGAAAAGTATTGCGGCCTGGCGCGCCATGGCCGGCCTGCCGAACATCCGGCCGCCGCAGCGGATCGACCTTGCCGATCCTGACTGGTCGATTTCTCCGGTGGAGGGGCATGCGCCCGGAAAGCTGCTCGCGATATTCTGCGCAAACGTCATCCACATCGCGCCATGGCGCGTTGCGGAGGGGCTCGTCGCAGGCGCCGCGCGGCATCTACGTGAGGACGGTCGGCTGTTCCTCTACGGCCCCTTCAAGCGCGACGGGCACCACACCGCAATCAGCAATGCGGTGTTCGACACGAGTCTTCGCTCGCAGGATCCGGATTGGGGTGTACGCGACATTGCCGACGTCACGCGCCTCGTCGAACGCGAAGGGCTCCAGCTTGCCGGAACGTTCGAGATGCCGGCCAACAATTTGATCCTGATGTTCGAGCGAACGGGCGCGCCCTCCGCATGAACGCGCCTCACCCTGAACGCATGGCGTGCGCCCGCTTGCAGCGGTTGATTGCCGCATCCGCGCTCTCCATATCTCCGGCCGCATCAGGTTCCTGCCGGAGCCTGGCGAGCGGGAGTGCCGATGATTGACGTGACTGCCACCGACGATGCGGCGGGTGACGCGCGGGCGCGCGGCAATGTCCTGCGGCTGGCGGCAGCCCAGGCGCTGACCGGCGCCAATTCGGCCGTCATCTTCGCCACCGGCTCGATCGTCGGCGCGACGCTGGCGCCGAACGTCTCGCTCGCAACCGTGCCGCTGTCGATGTACGTGCTGGGCATGGCGGCCGGCACGCTGCCGACCGGCTGGATTTCGCGCGCCTATGGCAGACGTGTCGCCTTCTTTATCGGCACCGGGTGCGGTGCGCTGACGGGTGCGCTCGGTGCACTGGCGATTCTGCGCGGTCAGTTCTGGTTGTTCTGTCTGGCCACATTTCTCGGAGGACTCTACGGCGCCGTCGCGCAATCCTATCGTTTCGCGGCAGCCGACGGCGCCAGCGCCGCCTTTCGGCCAAAAGCCGTGTCCTGGGTGATGGCGGGCGGTGTATTCGCCGGCGTGCTCGGTCCGCAGCTCGTGCAATGGACCATGGATATCTGGCCGCCCTATCTGTTTGCGTTCAGCTTCGTGGTGCAGGCGGCGGTCGCGCTGGTCGCGATGGCGGTGCTGGCCGGCGTCGATGCACCGAGGCCCGCGGCGGCCGACCTGCATGGCGGCCGTCCGCTGCTCGAGATCGCGCGCCATCCGCGCTTCCTCGCGGCGGCGCTGTGCGGCGTCGTCGCCTATCCCATCATGAACCTGGTGATGACGTCAGCGCCGCTTGCCATGCAGATGTGCGGGTTGTCGGTCAGCGATTCCAATTTCGGCATTCAGTGGCACATCGTGGCGATGTACGGGCCGAGCTTCTTCACGGGCTCGCTGATCTCGCGCTTCGGTGCGCCGCGGATCGTCGCGCTCGGTCTCGTGATGGAAGCGGCTGCCGCCGGCATCGGGCTCTCCGGCCTCTCCGCGCTGCATTTCTGGGCGACGCTGGTCGTGCTCGGGATCGGTTGGAATTTCGCCTTTGTCGGCGCTTCCGCGCTGGTGCTGGAGACGCATCGGCCGGCCGAGCGCAACAAGGTGCAGGCGTTCAACGATTTTCTCGTCTTCGGGATGATGGCGATCGCCTCGTTTGCCTCCGGCCAGTTGCTCGCCAATTTCGGCTGGAATGCCGTCAATCTCGTCGTGTTTCCGCCGGTGTTGCTCGGGCTTGCGGTGCTCAGCTTTGCGTCTTTCGCGAGACGGCGCGCTCGCTTGCGCGAGGTCGACGAATTCCCCGAGCCGGGCGGCGTCTGACTTTGAGAGGTCCCATGCCTTCACGAGAACGTGTCGATGAATTCATTGCCGTCGTCGAGAGCGGCGATCATGTCGGCGCCATCGAGCGCTACTACACCGAGGACGCCAGCATGCAGGAGAATGCCGCGCCGCCGCGCCTCGGCCGCGACCTGCTGGTCGCGCACGAGAAGGCTGCGTTGTCGCGGATGTCGAGCGTCGATTCGAAATGTCTATCGTCAGTCGTCGAAGGCGACCGGGTCGCCATTCACTGGAATTTCGTGCTGACGGAAAAGTCCGGCAAGGTACGCCGCTTCGACGAAATCGCCCTTCAGGAATGGCAAGGCGACCGGATATTCAGGGAGCGTTTCTTCTACGATCCTGCGACGATCGGCGGCTGATGCCAATTGCTGACAGTTCGATCCGCATCGAATTGATGACCGGCAGATCCCGATACATAACGCCGGGACAGGAAACGGGTGGATACCGGTATCGAGGCCGCGCACCGTGTCCCTGAGGCAAGAGCAGAAGCATGAATGCGACCGGCCACATGTCCGTTCCGGAGAGTTCGATCCGCTACGACGGCTGGCGCATCGTCGTGGTCTGCTTCCTGCTTGCGACTTTCGGCTGGGGCCTCGGCTTCTACGGCCAGAGCGTCTATGTCGCCGAGCTGCATCGCCTGCGCGGCTGGCCGACGTCCCTGATCTCTTCGGGGACGACGCTGTTTTATCTCTCCGGCGCCGTGCTGGTCGCCTTCGTCGCCGAGGCGATCAAGGCCTATGGTCCGCGCAATTGCCTGATTGCCGGCACCCTCGCCATGGCGGCGGCCGGCGTCATGATCGGGCAGGTGCGTGAGCCCTGGCAACTCTATCTCGCCAATGTCTTGCTCGCGTTCGGCTGGGCTGGCACCAGTCTTGGCATCATCACCAACACGCTCGGTCTCTGGTTCGACCGGAAGCGCGGCATGGCAATCAGCCTTGCGCTGAACGGCGCGAGTTTTGGCGGCATCGCCGGTGTGCCGCTCCTGGTTGCCGGCATCGGCCATTTCGGCTTCTCCGGCGCGATGACGATCGCCGCCGGCGTGATGGTCGCGCTGATGGTGCCGGTGATCCTGATCTTCGTCGGCAGGCCGCCGGTGCCGGCGCACGCTGCTGCGGCCGGCGGGCTCGATGCGCTGTCGCCGAGGCAAATCCGCGTCGGCGCGCTGCGCGATATCGGCTTCCTGTCCGTCTCCATCGCCTTTGCGCTGGTGCTGTTTGCGCAGGTTGGCTTCATCGTCCACCTCATCGCATTCCTCGACTCCGTGATCGGGCGCGAGCGTGCCGCGATGGCGGTAGCGCTGCTGACGGCGATGGCGGTGGTCGGCCGCGTGCTGTTCTCCTTCGTCATCGACCGCATGAACCAGCGGCTGGCTTCCGCACTCTCCTTCGCCAGCCAGGCGGTCGCGCTCGCCATCCTCATCAACGTGCGCAGCGAAGTCGCGCTGATGGCGGCCTGCGCGCTATTCGGCTTCTCGGTCGGCAATCTGATCACCCTGCCGGCGCTGATCGTGCAGCGTGAGTTCGATCCGCGTTCTTTCGGCGTGCTGATCAGCCTGATCACGGCGATCAACCAGATCACCTATTCGTTCGGGCCCGGCGTGGTCGGACTGCTCCGCGACGTCTCCGGAGGCTACGCGCTGCCGTTCTATGTCTGCATCGGCCTGGAACTGACGGCGGCGGCGCTGATCATGGTTCGCGGCGCACGTACCTTCCAATCAGGATGATCGATCAGCTCGCCATTGCCTCACGCCAGCTCGGAGACCTCGCCGTCGGGCAGGCCGAACTCGAACGTGTTGAGCGTCATCGACACCAGCGTGTAGTACCCGCACAGCCCGATCACCTCGACCACGCCGCGCTCTGTCAGCACCTTGACGGCTTCGTCATAGAGTCCCTGCGCCACGCCATGGCCCTCGTGCAGCGACTTGGCGAGGTCGTAGATCATCTTGCCCTTTGGGTCGTCGAACACGGGGGTGCGGCGGTCGCGGATGTCCTCGATGATCTTCGGGTCCATGCCGCCCTTCAGCGCGAGGCGCTTGTGCGCATACCATTCGTAGTGCGCGGTCCAGTGCCGGGCGGTGACGAGGATCGCGATCTCCGACAGCTTCGCCGGAAAGACCGTGTTGAAGCGCATGACTTCGCCGAGGCGCGTGGCGTGCCTGGCCATTTCAGGGCTGTTGAGCCAGGCCATCATCGGCGCCGGCGGGGCGCCGCGCTTGCCGGCAATCGACTCGTCATAGGTTTGTTTCTGCTCGGGCGTCATTTCGCCAGGCGAAAGCAGCTTCAGCCTCATCACCGTTTCCTCTTGTTTTTCAATCGTTATCGCCACATGCGAATACACCGCTTCGCCGGCCGAAGCCACCGCGTTGCATGCATGGCGTATCCGATCGGATATTGAATTCCGCGAGGCCGCGACTAAGGTCGATATCAACTCCTCAAATCCAGATGGAAAAGCCGATGTCCGATCTCGACCAGTTCCGAAAAGAGACCCGCGCCTGGCTGGAGGCGAACTGCCCGCCGGAAATGCGCAAGGCAGCAACCGCCGACAGCGACGTGTTCTGGGGCGGCCGCAACGCCAAGTTTGCCTCGGACGCGCAGCGTGCCTGGTTCGAGCGCATGCGCGACAAGGGCTGGACCGTGCCGGACTGGCCGAAGGAATATGGCGGCGGCGGCCTCGATGGCGCCGAGCACAAGGTGCTGCGTGAGGAGATGGGGCGGATCGGCGCGCGGCCTCCGCTATCGAGCTTCGGCATCTGGATGCTCGGGCCGGCGCTCCTGAAGTTCGGCAACGAGGCGCAGAAGAAGGAGCACCTCCCGAAGATCGCCGCAGGCCTCATCCGCTGGTGCCAGGGTTACTCCGAGCCGAACGCCGGCTCGGACCTCGCTTCGCTGCAGACGCGCGCGGAAAGCGACGGCGACCATTTCATCATCACCGGCCAGAAGATCTGGACCTCCTATGCGAACTACGCCGACTGGATCTTCTGCCTGGTGCGCACCGATCCGGCGGCCAAGAAGCATGACGGCATCAGCTTCATTTTGTTCGACATGGCCTCAAAGGGCGTATCGACCAAGCCGATCCTCCTGATCTCGGGTTACTCGCCGTTCTGCGAGACCTTCTTCGACAATGTGCGTGTGCCGAAGTCGCACGTGGTTGGTACCGTGAACCGCGGCTGGGATGTCGCGAAGTATCTGCTGCAGCATGAGCGCGCCATGATCTCGGGCATGGGCGATCGCGGCGTCAGCCGTCCGCTCGGTCAGGTCGCCGCTGACTCCGTGGGCAGCGACGACGCCGGCCGGCTCGACGACGCCATGCTGCGTAGCCAGATCGCGACCTTCGAGATCGACGAGGCAGCGCTGGCGGCCGCTGCCGAGCGTGCGGTCGATCTGGCGAAAGCCGGGCAATCGCATCCGGCGTTCTCCTCGGCGATGAAATATTACGGCACGGAGCTGAACAAGCGCCGCTATGAGATCCTGATGTCGGCCGGCGGCATCGACGCGCTGGAGTGGGAAAGTGAGCGTTCCGGCGGCGGCGCCCGCCCTCGCGCCTGGCTACGCACCAAGGCCAACTCGATCGAGGGCGGCACATCGGAGGTGATGCTCGGCATCGTCGCCAAGCGCATCCTCGATCTGCCGGGAGCGTAGCAGCACCCTAACAACCCCGTGTCATTCCGGGGCGCGACGAAGTCGCGAGCCGGAATCCATAACCACCATCGTGAGTATGGATTCCGGGTCTGCGCCCAAGAGGGCACATCCCGGAATGACGCGCTAAACAGCAATGCGAACACCAGACCGGAAATTCTCATGGCACTCGTCCTCACCGAAGAACAATCCATGCTGCGCGACAGCGCGCGCGGCCTCATCAGCGACAAGGCGCCGGTGTCGCATCTGCGGCAGCTGCGCGACAACAAGGATGCGACCGGCTTTTCCCGCGATCTCTGGAAAGACTTCGCCGAGATGGGCTTCACGGGATTGCTGGTGCCGGAAGAGTTCGGCGGCAGCGGGCTCGGCTGTGTCGAAGCCGGCGTGGTTATGGAAGAGATCGGCCGCACCTTGATGCCGTCGCCATTCCTGTCGACTGCCGTGCTCGGCGTGTCGGCGCTGTCGCGGGGCGGCAGCGCGGCTCAGAAGGCGGAATACCTGTCGAAGATTTCCGCCGGCTCCCTGCTTGCTGCGCTGGCGGTCGACGAGGGCGCGAAGCATCGTCCGCTGCAGACCGCCATGCAGGCGGCGCGCGCCGGCAACGGTTTCAGGCTGAAGGGTGCCAAGGCGCTCGTCGTCGACGGCCATACCGCCGATCTCCTGATCGTCGCGGCACGTACCGGCGGGTCGCCCGGCGAAGCCGCGGGGCTCACCCTGTTCCTGGTCAATCCCAAGGCCAAGGGTGTTGCGACCGAGCGCACCATCATGGTCGATGCGCATAATGCGGCACGCATCGCGTTCGACGATGTCGAGGTCGACGCCGATCATGTGCTCGGCGAGGTGGATCAGGGCGGGGCGCTCCTGGAAAACCTGCTCAATATCGGCCGCGGCGCGGTCGCCTCGGAAATGGTGGGGCTGAGCGAGGAGGTTTTCGGCCGCACGGTGACCTACCTCAAGGAACGCAAGCAGTTCGGCAAGCTGATCGGTGAGTTCCAGGCGCTGCAGCATCGCGCCGCGCAGCTCTATATCGATATCGAGATTTCCCGCGCCGCCGTGTTGAAGGCGCTGCAGGCGCTCGATGCGGATATCGAGAAGGCCGACTCAGCCGTGGCAGTCGCGAAAGCCAAGGCCGGGACTACGGCCACGCGTGCGGTACAGGAAGGCGTGCAGATGCACGGCGGCATGGGCATGACCGACCAGTTCGACATCGGCTTCTTCATGAAGCGCGCGCGGGTCTGCGAGGAACTGTTCGGCGATGCCAACTTCCACGCCGACCGGCTGGCGCGGTCGCGGAGCTATTGATCAACCGCTGAAACGTGGATGCCCGGGGCGAGCCCCGGGCATGACGTGTAAGGAATGCGCTGCCGCCTACCGGATCGGAGGCGCGTACTGGATGCCGCCGGCACTCCAGAGCTGGTTCAGGCCGCGCGGGATCTGCAGCTTGGATTCGCTGCCGATATTGCGGTCGTAGATCTCGCCGTAATTGCCGACATGGCGGATGATGCGCGCGGCCCAATCCTTGGTCAGCCCGAGCTGTTCGCCATAATTGCCCTCGGTGCCGACCAGCCGCATCACGTCCGGCTTCTTCGACTTCAGCGCTTCGTCAATGTTCTTCGAGGTGATGCCGAGCTCTTCGGCATTGATCATGGCATAGAGAGTCCACTTCACGATCATCATCCAGTCGTCGTCGCGCTGGCGCACGACGGGTGCGAGCGGCTCCTTGGAGATGACGTCGGGCAGAATGACATGGTCGGCTGCCTTGGCCATGTTGAGCCGCAGCGCATACAGCTGGGAGACGTCGGCCGTGAGTGTGTCGCACTTGCCCTCGCCGTAGGCCTTCACGACCTCATCCAGCTTGGCGAACTTCATCTCCTCGTACTTCATGTTGTTGGCGCGGAAGTAGTCGGCGAGATTGAGCGCCGTCGTCGTGTTCGCCTGTACGCAGACCTTGCTGCCGTTGAGGTCCAGCGCGGATTCGATCTTGCGCGAGGACGGCAACATGAAGCCCTGGCCGTCATAATAGGCGACGGCCGGGAAATAGAGATCGTATCTGGTTTCCCGCGCCATGCTCCAGGTGGAGTTGCGCGACAGGATGTCGACCTTGCGCTTCTGCAGCTCGGTGAAGCGCTCGCTGGCATCGAGCGGAATGAACTTGATCTTCTTCGGGTCGTCGAAGATCGCCGCCGCCACCGCGCGGCAGAAGTCGACGTCGAAGCCGGTCCAGTTACCCTTGTCGTCGGGAATCGAGAAGCCGGGAAGGCCGGCATTGACGCCGCACAGCACCTCGCCGCGTCGCACCGTCCGCTTCAGAGTCCGCGTGTCGTAGAATTCGTAGATGATCGCGGCAACGGCGACCAGCACCGCGACGGCAAGCCCGATCAGCAGGCCGACCCTGAATGTGCGTTTCATTATTTTCTCTCGCAAAAAAGTTCGGGAAATGATCAGGCGAAGCGAAAGCCCGCGCCGTTACAGTTCGGGCTTCTGCCGGATGACGACCTTCGTGCCGACAGGCACGCGGTCATAGAGGTCGGCGACGTCGGCATTGACCAGGCGGAAGCAGCCGGAGGAAACGGCCGTGCCGATCGTGTCCGGACGGTTGGTGCCGTGGATGCGATACACGGTGGTTCCGAGGTACATTGCGCGCGCTCCAAGCGGATTGCCCGGGCCACCGGCCATGAAGCGCGGCAGGTAGGGCTGACGCTGGATCATCTCCGGCGGCGGAGTCCAGTCCGGCCACTCCGCCTTGCGGGTGATGTTCACCAGGCCCTGCCACTGGAAGCCTTCGCGGCCGACGCCGATGCCGTAGCGGATGGCGCGGCCGTTGCCCTGAACCAGGTACAGGTGCCGCTCGGCGGTGACGACGATAATGGTGCCCGGCGGCTGGTTGGTGCGGTAGTACACCACCTGCTTCCTGAATTGCGGCTCAAGCTCGTAGGCATCGTCGGCGATCAGCCCGGGCTCGTCGGCATCGGGGCGCTTCTGCGCGTGGCCTTGTGTGCTCGAAAATACAAGACCGACGGCTGCTATCAACATCCAGGTCAAATGACGGTAATTCGTCATGCAAAGCTCTCCTTGCGGGGCGGGGGCGCAAATCATCTTTGCGCTTTGGCGCCATCAAATCTCAGGGCTGACATGATGGCAAGTTTAGGACGAAAGCGGGCGTTAGACCATTGGAATGACGTGAATTTTCCAAGGTCCACGTCGCAAGG
Source organism: Bradyrhizobium sp. (assembly GCA_026125985.1). GTDB lineage: Bacteria > Pseudomonadota > Alphaproteobacteria > Rhizobiales > Xanthobacteraceae > Bradyrhizobium. The sequence continues at coordinate 65 of JAHCKB010000067.1, read as the reverse complement.
CCGTCATTTGGAGGCGATCCATAGTTTCAGGGCCAACGAGACAAGGGCGACCGTACCGACGCCTC
>JAHCKB010000066.1 GCA_026125985.1 Bradyrhizobium sp. | reverse complement strand
TCTCATCCAGTTCGCTCCGGGTCTGCCGAAGACGCGCTCCGGCAAGATCATGCGCCGCATCCTGCGCAAGATCGCCGAGGACGACTACAAGGCGCTCGGCGACACCTCGACGCTGGCCGATCCCGCCGTGGTCGACGATCTCGTCAACAACCGGCAGAACAAGCGCGCCACCGCCTGAGCGGTCCGCGTCCAGCCCCGGCGCAAAAAAAGCGGCCCGCCGAAAGGCGGGCCGAATTGCGTCGGCGGGATACATGACAAACCGACGCAACGGGAGCTCGAAGACGGCCCCGGGACAGCGGGCCGTCTTTGGCAGGCTCTCATGGGGCCGCGATACAGTCTTTGATGCACGTCAAGCACGGCGAAGAAATCCGTGTCCGCGCGAGAGGCCGGTTTTCCGGTCCCGGCGCGCCAGCAACGCCGGTGCTGCATGGTAAACGCCGGCCGCCGCGCGCGTTTACGTTACCGGAAGCTTCCTGATGATGCGCCCGCGCCGCGCATTATCATCGCTCCATTCGTTTTCGGTTGGGGTGGTTCCAATGTCGCGCGTGTTGACGCGAGCCGTTCTGTTTGTGGTGATGATCACCGCCGGCGCCATGCTGGCTGCCGTCGCGGCGCATCCGGCGACGCATAACATCGTCAAGGTGTCGGGCTACGAGCCGGGCACCATCGTCGTGAAAACCGGCGAGCGACGGCTTCTTTACGTCATCGACCGCGATCGTGCGCTGCGGTTTCCCGTCGGCGTCGGCCGCGAGGGCCAGCAGTGGCTCGGCCGCGCCAAGGTCGAAGGCAAATATATCGAGCCGGATTGGGCGCCGCCGGATGTCATCCGCCGTGACCACCCCAATTTGCCGAAAGTCATTCCCGGCGGCTCCCCGCGCAATCCGATGGGCGCGGCGGCGCTGACGCTGCGCGGCGGCGAATACGCCATCCACGGCACCAACAACCCCGCCTCGATCGGCGGCTTCGTCTCCTATGGCTGCATCCGCATGCTCAATGCCGACATCACCGATCTCTACCAGCGCGTTTCGGTCGGCACGACCGTCGTCGTGACGCGCTGACACATCGGCAGGAAAGTTCCAGCGCAAAAAGCAGCGCTGGAGCATTCGCTTCTGATCGAACCAGAACCGAAGTTCTGGATTCCTGATTGTCGTCCTTGCTCGGCCTTACGTAGCAAACGCACCAGCCAAACTGTTCGTTATCGGGGCCACGCCGAGTACATTTGTAAAAGTGTACCAGCGATCACTAGCCCGGCCCCGGTGACGCTTCGCAGTCGAAGCAAAAGCTGCCTGCGATCGACTGCGGGGCCGCCTCCGAAATAAGCCCCTACGGTCGGCATGTAGAAGGCGATCAAAACGCCAATACCTGTCATTGCCAGACCTGTGAACGACGCCCATTGCAGCATAGCGCCCCCCCATGAACGAACTCATTGTATCCGGTCGAGGCTGCGTTGCGTGGTCAGCCCGAGAACGGGCTGGTGCGGGGAGCAGGGACTAGGGCGGTCATGCTGTGGGAAATTGTGAAATAGCCCAATGATCTAAGTCTGTTACTATCTTATTGATTTATCAATATGAATCCGCTATTTATGTCAGCGGTGATCTGAACCTAGGCACATCCTAGTAGTAGGATTGCCCTGGGCGGATGGGGCAACCCTCCGCCCGCTATATTTTCATAGCTCCACTATCCCAGCTGGACCATGTCGAGTCGCCCACGGGTTGAGGATAGGATTCAGTCGATCAAAGTATTGCTCAGCTCCGTGCTTCCTGATGAAAGCGCAAGGCTTATACCGTTGGTGTAGGAAATAGGCCGCTACGTCGGCCATCTGAACAGGCAACGTGTGAGCAGAATCCTTGCCGTAAGGGTCTTCAATTACCCTTGTAATCGGGAGATTGCGTGAACCGCCGCCGAATCGCGCGTCATTCGGAATATAGTTTATAATCGCCATTTTGCGCACGAGCTGTGACAGCTTCTTTCCTGCTGTCGCATCAGTGATGACCATCCCGTAGTCATTTCTGAAGCCGCCAGGAAAGTTTCCATTAGTGAGGGTGTTCTCGAAGCGCTGAAAAAGCGTTTGCCACGCCCGCAGGAAGACATCGTAGGCTTGGTCCTTACCTGCCTTTCTTGTGACAACGTTTGTGATCGAAACGTAGTCAAGTTTTGCCAATTCATCCAAGGTAACTCGAAGCGTTGCAAGCCGCGTGTTTCGCGGCAAATTTACAGGCTTCTTGTTGATGAAGTGGGCCGAATGAATTTCTGTCCTAATTGGCAGTTGGTGGCGCGCCCGCAATTTTCGACGAAGCGCTATGAGTGCATTCAAAAAATCTCGCCAGCGGGTCTCGTGAACAACGAGCCCTGATAGGACAAAGTATTCGGTGGGCGAATTAACGAGGCCGCTATCGCCGCTTTCGTCAACGTACATCAAGTACATTCTTATAGGTTGCACGAACTCTTAGCTTCGCGCAACAGTCTGCGGCCAATACCCTTTGGAACCTCTCTCGGCCCGATAGCTATGCACAGCAGCGAAGTACCGCTTGGTGCGTCCGCTACATAGGGCCGCGTTTTCTTCACGCGAACCGGTTTCCGCTTCGCCTGAAACGCTCTATTGCGCGGCTCCTTGATCTTCAGCGCGGCACGTTCGCGCACCAGCCGTTGCGATGGCCGCCATTGTAGCTGCGCACATGGCCGGCCGTCATCAGAGCCGCTGCGACATTGCCGGTGTGCCGGGTGGCGACGTCGGCGACGACACGGCCCTGATATTTGTCGGGGCCGATATTGTAGATCGTGACTCCGCCCTCGCGCAGCAGATCGCGCAACGCAATGCTCGCGGTTTCGGCGAGCCGCAGCTCCTCGGGACATGCCGCCTTGAGTTCGGGCGCATCGATGCCGCGCAGGCGAACGCGCGTGACGACGTCCTGACCGGGAGCAAGATGCACCCGCGCCTCGAACGTGTCGCCGTCGATGGTGCGAATCACATCGACCGGACGGTGACGGTCGAGGTTGCCTACCGGCCGCCACACCGTCTCGAATTCCTGCGATCCCGTCTCATTCCAGCGCGGCAGATGCAGCCAATGCCGGATCGGCAGGACGGCGCCGGCCGCAACCAGCGTGACGAAGATCCAGGGCAGGACGGCGGAAAGCCGCCGCCGCGGGCGCGAGCGCCCGATCGGCGACCGCCAGGAGTTCGCTCTCTCGAAAGACATTGCGCCGATGCTGAACTGAGTCGGCCACCCCGACAAGAGTCGATCCCGCTTCAGAAGTCCGAAGCGATGCCCCTGTTCTCCCAGTCGCCGTAGCGCGTCGGCTCAGGCCCCCTGGGGCCGTGGAGTTCCTTTTCCATCGGCTTCGTGGTGGCGGCGGCCTGCCGGCGTCGCTCTTCTGCTTCGGCAAGCGCCCGCTGGGCCGCAGGGGTCAGCAGCTTCCGTCCGGGCGCGGGATTTGCATGGTCGTCGGTCATCTGAATTGTTTCCTTCGCGCCGACGGCGCGGTCAACCCGCCTATGAGTTGGGCATGCATCACAATCGCGAAATCTGATTTTCGATTCTTACATTTGGCATATTCGCGTGCCAGACATCAGAGCCACCATGCAATGGCATGTGCCGAAGCAATACGTGATGTAGACCCGCAAGAACATTTGTCGAGCCATGCCTCCACAACGATTCGCAGTCGCCTCTGAAGTGCCCGGCCTTGCGGCACGGCGGATTGCCGCAGACATCCTCGATGGCGTCCTGCATCGGCATCGCACACTCGACGATCAACTCGAAGGCGCAGGCGCCCATCCCGCGCTGAAATCGCTCTCCGACCGCGATCGCGCGCTGATGCGCCGGCTGGTTGCCACGATCCTGCGCCGTCTCGGCACGCTCGGCCATCTGCTGTCGCGCCTGCTCGACCGCGGCGTTCCGACCGACGCGCCGCGCGCGCAGAGCGCGCTGCTGATCGGGGCCGCGCAAATCCTCTGGATGGACGTACCCGATCACGCCGCCGTCGATCTTTCAGTTCGGCTGGTGCAGGCCGACCGGCGCGCCGCGCGCTACGCCGGCCTCGTCAACGCCGTGCTGCGCCGCTGCGCGCGCGAGGGCCAGGCGATCGTCGAGGACGTCAAGTCGCAGACGCTGGACCTGCCGCCATGGCTCGCTTCGCGCTGGGTCGCGCATTACGGCGAAGCCACCGCGCATGCGATGGCTGCGGCGCTCAGCCATGAGCCATCGCTCGACCTCACCGTGAAGTCTGATGCGGGACAGTGGGCCGCGCGCCTGCACGGCGAAGTGCTGCCGACCGGAACCGTGCGCACCCTGCTGCACGGCGCGGTGACGATGCTGCCGGGCTTTGCCGAAGGCCAGTGGTGGGTGCAGGACGCCGCCGCAGCACTTCCGGCGCGGCTGTTCGGCGACATCAAGGGCAAGAACATCGCCGACCTCTGCGCCGCGCCGGGCGGCAAGACGGCGCAGCTCGCCTTTGCCGGCGCGCGCGTCACCGCCGTCGATCGTTCGCCGGCGCGCGTGGCGCGGCTGCGCGACAATCTTGCGCGGCTGTCGCTGGAGGCGGAAACCGTCATCGCCGATGCTGTTGAATGGCAGGGCCCGGCCGAAGGCTTCGATGGCATTCTGGTGGATGCGCCCTGCACCTCGACCGGCACCATCCGCCGTCACCCTGATGTGGCGTGGTTGCGACAGGAGACCGACATCGCACCGCTGGCGGCGCTGCAGAAGCGCCTGCTGCAGAAGGCCGTCACGCTGCTCAAGCCGGGCGGCACCCTCGTCTATTGCACCTGTTCCCTCGAACCTGAGGAAGGCGAGGCGGCCATATCGGCGCTTCTCGCTGCGGAGACTAGCCTGCGCCGGGCGGCCATTGCACCCGCCGAGGTGGCTGGCCTTACGGAAATCATTACCGCCGACGGCGATCTCCGTACCCTGCCCTGCCATCTGCCGAACGCCGACCCGCGCCTTGCGGGAATGGACGGTTTCTACGCCGCCAGGCTAGTGCGGCGGATTTGACATTCGCTCCAGGCTGTCCGCGTGTGCGGTAGCGAATGTCAAATCCGGAAACCGCACTAGAATCATATTGATGCCAGTGCCCCTGAGGGTTCTAACATTCGCAAACCTGCCCACTGCGACGGGATGCGAATGTTAGAACCGGGGCACTGGTTTAAGGCCTGATTTTGCTGCGGATTTTCGCCCTCAACGGCTGATTTGACCGCTTTCAGGATAGTATGGGACCAGCGTTTCCGGCTAAATACGAATCGCAGGAACCCCCTCCCTTCCAAGGCAAGGCGTGTCGGTCGCTCAACGCAGACGTATCTCGACGCTGATCATGGGCCGCTTCGCGCGGAGCATGATGGCGCGCGCAAGCGGCGGCTCGGTGGCACTGTCGCGGCTGTGGCCCGGCCGCGCCGACCGGCTGATCATCGCCCCGCACGACCTGCGCACGGCGGACGCGACCCGCGCCGCCGAGATCTATGCCGGACGTTTTGTCTTCGCCGGCAAGATCGTCACCTGCCATGGCCGCTCGATCTTCGACCTCGACCCGCCCTCGGAAGACTGGGAAGTCGCCCTGCTCGGCTTCGGCTGGTTGCGCCATCTGCGCGCCGCCGATACCGCGCTGACTCGCGCCAATGCCCGTTCGCTCGTCGACGACTGGATGTCGAACCCGACGCGCAAGCGCCCGCTGGAGCGGCGCGCCGACGTGCTGGCGCGCCGCGTGATCTCGCTTCTGTCGCAGGCGCCGCTGGTGCTCGGCGACTCCGACGGAAAATTCTACCGGCGCTATCTGCGCGGCCTGACCCGCGAGATCCGCTATCTCCGCTATGCGATGATCGACATCGGTGACGGCGTGCCGCGGCTGCAGGTACTGATCGCGCTGTGCTACGCCGCGCTGTGTCTTGCCAACCAGGCCAAGCACATCCGCGGCGCCTCGAAAAAACTGTCCGACGAACTGCAGCGGCAGATCCTGCCCGACGGCGGCCACATCTCGCGCAATCCGGGCGCGCTGGTCGAACTGCTCAGCGATCTGCTGCCGCTGCGCCAGACCTTTGCCGCGCGGAACATCCCGCCTCCCCCGGCCCTGCTCAACGCCATCGACCGGATGATGCCGATGCTGCGCTTCTTCCGCCACGGCGATGGCAGTTTTGCGCTGTTCAACGGCATGAGCAGCGCACCGAACGATCTGGTGGCGACGCTGCTTGCCTATGACGACACCCACGGCGCACCGATGGCGAGCATGCCGCATACCGGCTACCAGCGCGTCGATGCCGGCGCGCTGACGCTGATCATGGATACCGGCGCGCCGCCGCCGCCGAGCGTCAGCCAGGACGCGCATGCCGGTTGCCTTTCCTTCGAATTGTCGTCGGGGCCGAGCCGTATCGTCATCAATTGCGGCATGCCGGCCACTGGCCGCGACAACTGGCGCGCCTTTGCGCGCGGCTCCGCGGCGCATTCGACGCTGACCTATCACGACAATTCCTCCTGCCAGTTCGTCGAATTCTCCGCCATGAAGAAACTCCTGCAGGGAGCCCCGATCGTCGCCGGTCCCGGCAATGTCGAGAGCTTCCGCGAGGCGGTGCCCGATGGCGAACTGCTCTCTACCTCGCATGACGGCTATCTCGCCCGCTTCGGCGTGATCCATCGGCGCATGCTGATGGTGGCCCAGGACGGCTCGCGGCTCGACGGCGAGGATACGCTGTCGCCGGCCGCCGGCGGCAAGATCAAGGGCAGCGAGGCCGACTTCGCCCTGCGCTTCCACCTGCATCCGTCGGTCAAAGCGAGCCGGCTGTCGGACGCGCGCGGGGTGATGCTGGTGCTGCCGAACCGCGACGTGTGGACCTTCGAGGCGCTGGACGACAAGGTCGATCTCGAGGACAGCGTGTTCCTGTCCGGCAATGATGGTCCCCGCCGTACCGCCCAGATCGTGATCCGGCAGGATGCACGCCACGCCTCCTCGGTGCGCTGGAGCTTCGTTCGCTCCTCGGCCTCCGCCTCCCAGACGAGCGCCAAACGCAATGCCCGGCGCGAGCCCGAGCTGCCGCTCTAAGGTCTTCCACAGACACAGCTATCTGCTCTCATTGTGAAGGCGGGTGAAAGCTGCTAACGCTCGCGCGCTCGCGCGACTGGCGACTTTGGATGGAGCACCATCGGGAAGCGCGGGCGTATTCGCCGCGCGCCTGGGCAGAAGCATCCCCTGACAGAGGACCTTGCCCATGACCGATACGACCCGCCGCGTTTCCCGCGCCCTGCTCTCCGTTTCCGACAAGACCGGACTGATCGAATTCGCCAAGGCGCTGAACGCCCGCGGCATCGAACTGGTTTCGACCGGTGGCACCGCCAAGGCGATCGCCGCCGCCGGGCTCCTGGTCAAGGACGTCTCCGAACTGACCGGCTTCCCCGAAATGATGGACGGCCGGGTGAAGACGCTGCACCCCAAGGTGCATGGCGGCCTGCTCGCGATCCGCGGCAACAAGGAACATGCGAGTGCGATGAAGGCCTACGGCATCGCGCCGATCGACCTGCTCGTGGTCAATCTCTATCCCTTCGAAGCCACCGTCGACAAAGGCGCCGGCTTCGAGGACTGCATCGAGAACATCGACATCGGCGGGCCCGCGATGATCCGCGCCGCCGCGAAGAACCATGACGACGTCGCCGTCGTGATCGAGCCGCACGACTATCAGGCCGTGCTCGACGAACTCGCGGCCAACAACGGCGCCACCACGCTGATGCTGCGCCGTCGCCTCGCGGCCAAGGCCTATGCCCGCACCGCGGCCTATGATGCCGCCATTTCCAACTGGTTCGCTGCACAGAACGGCACCGACGCGCCGGATTTCCGCGCCTTCGGCGGCCGGCTTCTGCAGTCGCTGCGCTATGGTGAGAACCCCCACCAGAATGCCGCGTTCTACGCGACGCCGGAGAAGCGGCCGGGCGTCTCCACCGCGCGTCAGCTCCAAGGGAAAGAGCTGTCCTACAACAACATCAACGACACCGACGCCGCCTATGAGTGCATCGGCGAGTTCGATCCGAAGCGCACAGCGGCCTGTGTCATCGTCAAGCACGCCAACCCCTGCGGCGTGGCGGAAGGTCCGGACCTCGTCAGCGCTTACCGGAAGGCGCTGGCCTGCGACTCGACATCGGCGTTCGGCGGCATCGTCGCGGTCAACTGCGTGCTCGATGCGGATGCCGCGCGCGCCATCACCGAGATCTTCACCGAGGTGATCATCGCACCCGACGCGACCGAGGAAGCCATTGCCGTCGTCTCGGCCAAGAAGAATCTCCGGCTGCTGCTCGCCGGCGGCCTGCCCGATCCGCGCAGCATCGGCCTCACCGCCAAGACGGTTGCCGGCGGCCTTTTGGTGCAGAGCCGCGACAACGCCGTGGTCGACGACATGAAGCTGAAGGTCGTGACCAAACGCGCGCCGACGGACGCAGAGTTGCGGGACCTGAAATTCGCCTTCCGCGTCGCCAAGCACGTCAAGTCCAACACCATCATCTACGCGAAGGATCTCGCCACCGTCGGCATCGGCGCGGGCCAGATGAGCCGGGTGGATTCAGCGCGTATTGCCGCGCGCAAGGCGCTCGATGCGGCCGCGGAGCTGAAGCTCGCAGAACCCCTGACCAAGGGTTCGGTGGTAGCTTCAGATGCATTCTTCCCGTTCGCCGATGGCATGCTCGCCTGCATCGAGGCCGGCGCCACCGCGGTGATCCAGCCCGGCGGCTCCGTGCGCGACGACGAGGTGATCAAGGCCGCCGACGACAACGGCATCGCCATGGTGTTCACCGGCGTCAGGCACTTCCGGCACTGACGCGCAGGAAAGCTAGGACGTCTTCACCCGCGTCAGCAGCGCCATTCCGGCAGTGAAGAAGATCACCAGCACCGCCATGCCGGCCTTCTGGCTGGCGGTCGCAGCAGTGATCACGCCGATCAGGAGCGGGCCGATGAAGGACGTCACCTTGCCCGTCAGCGCAAACAGCCCGAAAAACTGCGCGATGCGATCCTTCGGCGCGAGGCGGATCAGAAGCGTGCGCGAGGCCGCCTGCAGCGGGCCGCCGGCCGCGCCGATCAAACAGCCGAGCACGAGATAGGCCTTCTCCGACGCGCCGGCGAACAGGGCACCGCCGGGCTGCGGCGGCGCGACCTTGATGAAGAAGATCGAGTCCCTGCCCACCAGCAGGATGGCCGTCACGGCCAGCAGCAGTACCGTCAGGCTGCCGGCGATGACGCGCTTCGGGCCGAGCCTGTCGTCGAGCCTGCCGCCAAGCCAGGCCCCCAGCGTTCCCGCGATCGCAAGGATGATGCCGAACGTGCCGATCTGGATCGTGTGCCAGCCGAAGGTCCCGGCTGCATAGATGCCGCCGAAGGCAAACAGCGAAACCAGCCCGTCGGTATAGATCATGTTGGCCAGCAGGAAGAGCAGCATGGATCGATGCTTCGGCAATTCGCCGAGCGTGCTCTTCAATTGGCCGAGCCCTGCACGCAACGCTTCGCGCATCGGCCGCCTGGCTGGATAATCGGGCGTCAGCAGGAACATCGGCGTCACGAAGATGACGAACCAGATCGCGGTCAGCGGTCCGGTGATGCGATCGCCCTGGTGCGTGACGGGATCGAGCCCGAACAGCGGGGTGAGCCCGAACAGCGTGCGCCCGGATTCGGGATTGGCGGCGAGGAAGCCGAGCACGACGACAAGGCTGAGGATGCCGCCGATATAGCCGGTGGCCCAGCCGGTGCCCGAAAGCCGCCCGATGCGCTCCGGCGGCACCAATGTCGGCATCATCGCATTGTTGAAGACGGTGGCGAACTCGACGCCGACGCTTGCGACGGCATAGGCCAGCAGCAGCGGCACGATGATGGAGGGATCGCCCGGCCGCCCGATCCACATCGCGCTGGCGCCGACGACCAGCAGCGCGCCGAACGCCGCGATCCACGGCTTGCGACGGCCGGACGCATCGGCGATGGCGCCGAGCACGGGTGAAAGAACGGCGATTGTGAAGCCGGCCCCGGCTGCGGCAAATCCCCACAGCGCCTGGCCCTTCGCCGGATCCGGCGCCACGAAGTTTGCGAAATAGGGCGCAAACACGAAGGTCGTGATCAGAGTGAAATAGGGCTGTGCAGCCCAGTCGAAGAAGATCCAGCTGATGACGGCGGCGCGGCGTGGATAGGCCGGGGCTTCCGTTGTGCGGTCAGCCGCAAGATCCGTCACCGCCATGTTCGATGTCGCCCTCGATCACAAACAGGCGTTTTGCCTGCGGTACGGAAATTCATATAGCATTCGCGCCGGCTACGCAGCCGCATGTTTGCCTGCATAGGCTCTGTTTGTGGATTTCCGATGAAGCTTGCCACGACCCGCATCTGCAGGAGTTTCGCGATCGCTGCACTGACGCTGCTCGTGTGGCGGGCGGAAGCGCAGGAGCGCCGCCTCTATACGCCGCCGCCGCTCGATTCAGTGCAGGCCGTATCGGCCGGGCACGGCATGGTGGTGGCGCAGGAAAAGCTCGCCGCCGAGATCGGCGCGCAAGTCCTCCGGCAAGGCGGCAACGCGGTCGATGCTGCGGTCGCCACCGGCTTTGCACTGGCGGTGACGTACCCGCGCGCGGGAAACATCGGCGGCGGCGGCTTCATGGTGATTCACTCCGCCGAGCGTGGTCAGGACATCACGATCGACTATCGGGAGACGGCGCCGGCAGCGACCACGCCGGATATCTTCCTCGGCCCGGACGGCAAGCCCGATCCGGCGAAGTCGCGCGGCTCCGCGCTCGGTATCGGCGTGCCCGGCACGGTCGCGGGGCTGGCGCTGGCGCTCGAAAAATTCGGGTCCGGCAAATTCACGCTGGCTGAAATCCTCAAGCCAGCGATCGCGCTGGCGCGCGACGGCTTCGTCGTCACCGGCGACACCTCCGACACGCTGGACAGCATGTATCGCCGCATGTCGCGCTGGCCGAATTCGGCGAAGAGCTTTTCCAAAGCGGACGGCAGTCGGCTACGCGAAGGCGACACGCTGGTGCAGGGCGATCTCGCCGCGGTCCTCACCGCAATCGCCGAGCAGGGCCCGCGCGGTTTCTACGAGGGGCCGGTGGCGGACAAGCTCGTCAAGGCGATCCGCGATGCCGGCGGCATCATGACCGGCGACGATCTGAAATCCTACCAGGCGATCCTGCGCGCGCCGGTACGCGGCACCTATCGCGGCTATGACATCGTCTCCATGCCGCTGCCTTCGTCCGGCGGGACGGTGCTGCTGGAGACGCTCAACATTCTCGAAGGCTTCGAGCTCGGGGAGATCAGGCAGGGATCGGCGGCTTCGCTGCATCTGATGATCGAGGCAATGAAGCGCGCCTACGCCGATCGTGCGCACTATCTCGGCGATCCCGCCTTCGTCGATGCACCCACCAACAGGCTGATCGCCAAGGACTACGCTGCAAAGCAGCGCGCCGGTATCGATCCCGCACGCGCGACGCCATGGCAGGAGGCCGCGCCGGCCAGGCCGCACCGCGAGGGCAGCAACACCACGCATTATTCGGTGGTCGATTCGCGCGGCAATGCGGTCAGCAACACCTACACACTGAACTTCCCCTACGGCGTCGGGCTGGTCGCCGAAGGTACCGGCATCCTGCTCAACAACGAGCTCGATGATTTCACCGCCGCGCCAGGCGCGGCCAATGCGTTCGGGCTGGTCGGGTTCAAGGCCAACCTGCCCGGTCCGGGAAAGCGGCCGCTGTCCTCGATGTCGCCGACCATCGTGCTGAAGGACGGCAAGCCGGTGCTGGTGACCGGCTCGCCCGGCGGCAGCCGCATCATCTCCGCAGTGACGCAGGTGATCGTCAATGCTATCGACTACCGGATGAATGTCGCCGTCGCCGTTGCCGCCCCGCGCCTCCATCATCAATGGATGCCGGACGTCGTGCGTACCGAGCGGGGCTTTCCGCCGGAAGTATTGGCGGAACTCAGGGCGATGGGGCACGACGTGCTCGAAAATCTGGGGCAGACCTCTGCCAATTCCATAGCGGTCGGTCCCAACGGCCCGCTCGGCGCACCCGACCCGCGGACGCGAGGCGCCTGGGCCGCGGGACAGTAGCTGACGCTAGGCATCGGAGAGAAGTCCGGCTAGCGTCGGCCATCGCAGTCAATCCCTCACAGGAGTTCTCCCATGGCATCGCTCAAAGGCAAGACGCTGTTCATCTCCGGCGCGAGCCGGGGCATCGGGCTTGCGATTGCGCTGCGGGCGGCGCGCGACGGGGCCAATGTCGCGATCGCGGCCAAGACCGCCGAGCCGCATCCGCGGCTGAAAGGCACGATCTACACCGCCGCCGATGACGTGCGCGCCGCCGGCGGCAAGGCGCTGCCGATCGTCTGCGACATCCGCGACGAAGCGCAGGTGATGGACGCCATCGAGAAGACCGTAGGCGAATTCGGCGGCATCGACGTCTGCGTCAACAATGCCAGCGCCATCAGCCTCACCAGCTCGCAGGCGACCGACATGAAGCGGTTCGACCTGATGATGGGCATCAACACCCGCGGCACCTTCATGGTGTCTAAGTACTGCATCCCGCACCTGAAGAAGGCGGAGAATCCGCACATCCTGATGCTGTCCCCGCCGCTGGACATGAAGGTGAAGTGGTTCGAGCATTCGACCGCCTACACCATGGCGAAGTACGGCATGAGCATGTGCGTGCTCGGGCTGTCGGGCGAACTCAGGAGCGCGGGCATCGCGGTCAACGCGCTGTGGCCGCGCACGACGATTGCGACAGCCGCCGTCGGCAATCTCCTCGGTGGCGACGCCATGATCCGCATGAGCCGCACGCCCGAGATCATGGGTGATGCCGCACATGCCATCCTTACCAGACCGTCGCGCGAGTTCACCGGCCATTTCTGCATCGACGACAAGATCCTTTACACCAGCGGTGTCAGGGATTTCGAGTCTTACCGGGTCGACCCGACGTCGCCGTTGATGTCTGACTTCTTCGTGCCCGACGATGATGTGCCTCCGCCGGGCGTCACGGTGCAGCCACTGCCTTCGGTCGGCGCCGCGCAGACCTCACGCTAGCAGCGCGGTTCGACGCCGGAGAACGGTGTGACGTCGTGGAAATGGATCCTCGCGACCGTCGTCGTCCTGGCACTGGCGGCGCTCGCGGGGCTTTGCATACATTTCCGGCCCGACCGCGCCATTCGCCTCGCCACCGGCGGCGTCGCCCACATCATCTGTTCGAAGACATTCGTGTCCGGATTCGATCCGCAGACGGTGTTCAGCGAAACGCTCGAACGCCCCGGCTTCCGCCGCCTGCGCCATGTGATGGATTTCCGGATCGACCGGAAGACCGGAAGGGTCGAAGCCTCGACGCTGGGGTTGTTCCGGGGCGAGGCAACGTTTCACGACGGGCTCGGCTGCGTCGAGCGGCATGGCCCGAAGGAACCTTATCTCCTCAGGAGCGACGTCGAGGCCTTGAAGGTGCCGAAGACGCCGCCGCTGTTGCCGGAGATTGCCGGGCCGGGCGTGGTCGAACCAACTGGTCCAGCGCTCAAGGCCGCCCTCGATCATGCTTTCGAGGAGCCGGCGGCTCCTCCGTTTCGCCGGACCAAGGCAGTGGTCGTGATCCGCGGCGGCAAGGTGATTGCCGAGCGCTATGCGCCCGGCGTCGGCGTGGACACGCAACTGTCCGGGTTTTCCCTGACCAAATCGCTGGTCAACGCGCTGGTCGGCGTGCTCACCCAGCAGGGCCTGACCTCGCCGTCGTTGCCCGCGCCGATTCCGGAATGGCGCGACATCGACGATCCCCGCCGCGAGATCGAGATCGAGCATCTGATGCGGATGACTTCGGGCCTCGATCTCGACGAAACCAATTCCGGTTTCGATCCGTCGAGCCGGATGTATCTCGAGGACGATCTGTCGGCCTATGCCATCAACGCGAAGATGATCGCGCCGATCGGCACCCGCTTTCATTATTCGAGCGCCACGACGCAACTCCTCGCGCGCGTCGTCAGGGATCTCACCGGCGGACCGGAGCAGACGCTCGCCTTTGCCTGGCGCGAATTGTTCAATCCGCTCGGCATGCGCCATGTCACGCTGGAGTTCGACGGCGTCGGCACCCTGCAGGGCGGAAACTACATGCTGGCGAGCGCGCGCGACTGGGCGAGGCTCGGCCTGCTCTTTCTCAATGACGGCGTGGTCGGCGGCAAGAAGATCCTGCATCCGGACTGGGTGGATTTTTGCGCGGCCGCCACCCTCGACAGCGACTATGCCGCAGGCTTCTTCACCAACCGCAGCAACCATCGCAATGCTACGGATCGCGTCCGCCGCGGCTTCCCGCGCGATTCCTACTTCGCTTTCGGCTTACTGGGCCAGATCATCGTGATCATGCCGTCGCAGAACATGGTGGTGGTGCGTCTGGGAGATTCCATCGATCCCGACGGAGACATCAGGGGTACGGCCCGACTGGTGAAAGAGGTTATCGCGGCGACACCGCGGTAAGCTTTGCTTCGACGAGCAGTCCCGATCAACTATGTGAAGCGAGGATACCCCGATGCCAACCGCAGCAAGACTAGCCGGCGAATCAATCGTAGCGACGATCGTGCTCGGGATCACGTTCGGCGGCACGGCGTCCGCGCAAGCGCCACGGCAACTCCACAACAAGACCGTTGCGTTTTCTTTCACGTCGAGCAGCGTCCAGCGCAGTCCGGATGGCAAGACGCGCGATGTCCAGACCGGCATCAACTACCTGTTCTATATCAGCAGCGCCGGAAGGATTTTCGAGCGCTCCTCGCGCAGCCCGGGTCGTGGCAAGAGCCAAACCGGACAATTCGGTCCGGACTCGTCTTCGGTCACAAGAAGCGGCGAAGCGCATAACGTCCATTTCGAAGGCAACAGGCTGGTGTCCCTCCGCGCGTTTGTGAATGGCGCGAGCCGAATGGTGGTGTCTTTCGACCAGAACTATTCGAGTTGTACGGTGAGTGTGCAGATCGCCAGGGAGGACGGCGGCGTCATCAAGCGCAAGGGTACAGACGGCATCGTGCGTGAATACCTGTCAATCGTAACCAGCGACGAGACCTGCTCAATCCGCGAGGGCAATCCGTTCGCCCAATAGGTCGCTTTCGGTGGCACCGCCGACTTCCTCTATGGGTCATCTGCTGAGCCTTCCGGCTGGTCAATCCGGGTCTGCCATACCGGGAAAGCGTACAATTCCAGACTGATGAGTCCACGCCCTAGATCGTTGCGCCGTTCAGCACCGCGCACCAGTGCGACAGGCGCTCGCGCAACAGCGTGTCCCTGACATAGGGCAACTCATCTTCCTTCAGCCGTTCGAGCGTTTCGAAGGAGAGCCCTGCTTCGCCATGCGCCGACCATGCGCCTTGCAGTTCGCGATTGCTGTGATTGCCCTGGCGGAGAGCGAACCAGATGCGGTTCTGGATGGTGTCGAGGTCAAGCGCGCGGCCTACCCAAGCCTCGCCCGACGCCGCACAACGCACGGCGAAAATCCCGGCGATGCTCTTGCGCTTCTTGTAGGCCGCGATCGCGGCCTTCCGGTCGTCGGTTTTCATGGGAAATTCCCTTGAAGCTGGCTGTCTGGCCGGCGGGAATACCCGAGTTCGAGGCCCGAGTCAATTTTATCCGGGTAATATTATCGCCCGATTTCGTAGGGCCCGCCCTTTTCCAGCGCCCGCTTGTAGGCCGGCCGCGCATGGATTCGCTCGACAAAGGCCATCGCCTTGGGATGCCCCTGCTCGAGACCGGCGCGCGCTGCGGCTGCTTCCAGCGGAAAGCTCATCTGAATGTCGGCGGCGGTGAATTCGCTGCCGGCGAACCATTCACTTTTCGCAAGCTCGCCCTCCCAATAATCCATGTGCTGCTTGAGCTGTGGATTGACCAGCGTCGTCAGCGCCTGGTTGCAGACCTTGCGCACCAGGGGCCGCAGCAGCGCCGGCGTCCGCCGCGGCATCAGCGTGAACAGCAGTTTCATCAGAAGCGGCGACATCGCCGAGCCTTCGGCATAGTGCAGCCAATAGGCATAGCGCAGCCGCTCCGGCGTGTTCTCCGGCGGGATCAGGCGGCCCTTGCCGTAGATGCTGACGATGTATTCCATGATTGCGCCGGATTCCGCGATCGTGTTGCCGTTGTCGGTGACGACGGGCGACTTGCCGAGCGGATGAATGGTGCGCAATTCTCTGGGCGCGCGCATGTCGGGCTGGCGCTGGTAGCGCA